>DASXUJ010000030.1 GCA_036504895.1 Syntrophorhabdaceae bacterium | reverse complement strand
TACGGGGATGAAAAGTGCAATGTGGAGCGGGGCATCAGGTATGGCGAGAACCCGGACCAGGCTGCGTCCATGTACGAGCTCGTGAACGGCAATATCTTGCTCGGCGACGTTCGTTTTTTCGATTTCGATGGGGGCCTGACGAGCAGGGTAACGGAAAGCGACATGCTCCAGGTGGGCAAACACCCGGGAAAGATAAATTTAACGGATGTGGACAATGCGCTCAATATCCTGAAATTTCTCGATGCCAAGCCTGCCTGCGCAATTATGAAACACAACAACCCATGCGGGGCCGCCTACGGCGCAACCCCGGCCCAGGCCTTTGAAAAAGCCTTCTGGTGCGACAGGATTGCGGCATTCGGCGGGGCGGTGGTGTTTACGAAGACCCTCGATCTCGAGACGGCCAAGGCCATGGCGCCCTATTATTTCGAGGTGGTATGTGCGCCCGATTTCGAGGGGGCAGCCATCGATGTGCTCAAGAAATGGAAGAATCTGAGAATTCTTCAGATCAAGGAAATAGAGAGGCTTCAGGCATTCAAGACGAAACGGTTCATCGATTTCAAGTCTCTCATGGACGGAGGGCTTATTATTCAGGAATCTCAGCCCTTCAAGATAAAAGGGCGGGAGGACCTGAAGCCCGCTGAAACGGTCTATAAAGGCGAGGCGTATAAGATCGACAGAATTCCGACCGATAAGGAATATGCCGACATGCTCTTTGGCTGGTATATTGAATCGGGCGTCAGCTCCAATTCGGCGCTCTTCGTCAAAGATGAGGCTACTGTGGCTATAGGCACAGGAGAGCAGGACCGGGTAGGCGTGGTGGAGATCGCCGTATTCAAGGCCTATAAGAAGTTCATGGATGCCGAAGTTTTCAGGAGGTATGGGATCCCTTACGCGGTTTTCCGCCTCGAGGCGGAAAAGGGAGAGCGAAAGATGGAGGACCTGATCGAGATCGAGCGCCACACCAGACAGATGAAAGCGGGCCTCGTCGGCTCGGTGGTAGTCTCTGACGGTTTCTTTCCTTTCCGCGACGGCGTCGATGCAGCGATCAAGGAAGGTGTCACAGCAGTGATACAGCCGGGCGGATCGGACCGGGATTTCGAGGTTATCCAGGCATGCAATGAGGCGAAGGCGACCATGGTCTTTACCGGGCAACGACTCTTTAAACATTAAAGAGAAATATCTGTAATTTTATAATGCGCTGTTGCGGTCAAAGGACCGGACAGCGCATTTTTTCTACCTCCTTCGCCATAAGTGAGGGGAAATCCTTTAATTTATGTTGACAAAGGCGTGGGTATGAAAATATAATTGTGAAAATTTTTACAATTTGACTATCACCAAAAACACCAGGGGAGGTAAAGGATGAGACCCTACTTTGAGAAGATGCAGGATTGGGGCAAGCCGGCGAAGGAGAATGCCGCCAACGCCGAAGAGATCAGAAAAGTGGAACAGGAGATCGCAGAGCTCGTAGAAAAGGCAAAGAACGCGGGCATGCCGAAAGAGATTTTAGCTAAAAGAGGAGAATGGACAGTCCATCAGAGACTTGAATATATCCTTGATCCGGGAACCTGGGCTCCTCTTCACCTGCTTTACGATCCCATGGATGAGGAATCGGGAACAACGGGCGTCGTCGATGGCCTCGGCAGGATCAACGGGCGGTGGTGCGTTATCATCGGTTTTGACAACAAGGTAATGGCAGGCGCCTGGATAGCCGGCCAATCCGATAACATATTGAGAGTCACCGACATCGCGAAAAGGCTTCACTGCCCCCTCGTGTGGCTGGTCAACTGCAGTGGAGTGAAGCTCCCCGAGCAGGAAAAAGTCTATGCAAACAGGCGCGGAAACGGCACGACCTTCTTCAGGCATGCCGAGCTCAACAAGATGGGTATTCCCGTGATCGCGGCCATCTATGGGACGAACCCCGCAGGCGGCGGGTATCAGGGCATCAGCCCGACCCTGCTTCTGGCCCATAAAGATTGCAATATCGCCGTGGGCGGGGCAGGCATCGTGAGCGGTATGGCCCCTAAGGGCTTTTTTGACGAGGGTATGGCCGAACAGATCATCGACGCCACCCGCAAGTTCAAATCCATTCCCCCCGGCCGAGTTGAAATTCACTACGACAGTACAGGATTCTTCAGGGAAGTTCATCCTTCAGAGGAGAGCTTACTCGATTCACTGAAGACATGGGTAGCGAAGCTGCCGGCGTACGACCCCGCTTTTTTCCGGGTAGCGGCGCCGGCAGAGCCCAAATGGCCTGCATCAGACCTTTACAACATCCTTGCATTCAACCAGAAGGCAACCTATGACGTGGAGCAGTTCATGTCGAGACTGGTTGACGGAAGCGAACACATGGAATTCAGACCCGGTTACGGTCCTGAGCTTTATACCGGCCTCGTCAAAGTCGACGGCTTTTTGATCGGTATCGTAGCGAACAGGCAGGGTATGATGCCCAGGGGCTATCCCGGTTATGCGCCGTACCCCGGCATAGGCGGAAAGTTCTACCGCGAGGGGCTTATCAAGGTAAATGAGTTCGTGACGCTCTGCGGCAGGGACAGGGTACCCATGATCTGGCTCCAGGACACGTCGGGCATCGACGTAGGCGATATCGCTGAAAAGGCGGAGCTCCTCGGTCTCGGACAGGCCCTTATTTACTCCATCGAGCAGAGCGAACTTCCCATGATGACGATCGTCTTGAGGAAGGGCACCGCAGCGGCCCACTATATCATGGCCGGACCTCAGGCGAACAACAACAACGCCTTCACCATCGGCACGGCAACGACCGAGATTTACGTCATGCACGGTGAAACGGCAGCGGTGGCAAGTTTTGCAAGAAGGCTCGTAAAAGAGAAAGACGCGGGCAAACCCCTTGCACCGGTTATCGATCAGATGAACAAGCTCGTGAAGGAGTACTACGAGAAATCGAGACCTTCCTACTGCGCACGGACGGGCATGGTCGACGAGATCGTAAAACTGAGCGACCTCAGAAAATATTTTGTTGCCTTTGCGAACTGCTCCTATCAGAACCCCGCTTCGATTACGCCTCACCACCAGATGATACTCTGCAGGGTCATCAAAGGGTAGGGCGCTACTTCAGGCTCACTGCACACAGGGTGGATGGTGACATCCACCCTGTGTTTTTATGTACTGTTAACCCCATTCAATATTATGTTGACGGGTAAGGGTAAGGGTGTTAAGTATTATCCCGAAGGATTGCCTTGCGCATCCCCGAAGAACATCAAAACCGAAGAGGTCAAACCATGAGAGACAGACTGCGTTCCTCAATCGAAGAGATAAAGAGGAAAGGAAACTACCGGTCCATACGTTATGTGAAGCCTTCCGGTTCCCGGATTATTTATGAGGGAAAGGAATTCCTCAACCTTTGTTCCAATAGCTACCTTTCCCTCCACACCCATCCGGAGGTGGTCGCGGCCGCGAAGGCGGCAGTAGATGAATACGGCGCAGGGACCTGCTCTTCCCGCAGCATATCAGGCAGCATCGAGCTTTATCGCATCCTGGAGCATGAGATAGCGACATACAAGGGATATGATAAAGGCTTAGTCTTTTCAACTGGTTATATGGGGAATATGGGTGTGATCGCCACCCTTCCGGAGAGCGGGGACGTGATCTTCAGTGATGAGCTGAACCACTCGAGCCTCATCGACAGCATCCGGCTCAGCCGGGCAAAAACAGTGGTCTACCGCCACCGGGACTTGAATGACCTTGAGGAGAAAATACGAAAGCATCCTTCCAGGGGAGACGCCTTCGTGATCACCGAGTCCGTATTCAGTATGGACGGTGATGTCGCCCCCCTCGGGGACCTCATGAGGCTCAAAAAGGAGCATGGTTTTCAGCTCCTTCTCGACGACGCCCACGGCACAGGGGTCTTCGGAGAGACGGGCAGGGGAGGGGCCGAGCTGTTCAATCTTTCAGGTACGATGGATGTCGAGACGGCTACCTTCGGGAAATCTTTCGGCTCCTTTGGGGCCTTCGCCCTCGGCGACCCGCTGGTTATCGAGTACCTCGTGAACCGTGCCCGCACCTTCATGTATACGACAGCCCTCGCTCCAGCATCGCTTGCCGCTTCTATTGCCGCCGTGCGGCTGATTTCCGATAATCTCACCTTCAAGAAAGAGCTTTGGGATAATATCGATTATATAAGAAAGGGTCTCGCAAAGGCCGGTTTCGATCTGAAAGAGAGCGTGGGACCCATAGTGCCTATCGTCGTCGGGCACGACGATAAGGCAGTCAAAATGCAGAATATTCTCATGGGAAAGGGAATTTTCATTCAGGCCGTTCGGCCGCCTACCGTGCCGCGGGGAATGTCCCGACTGAGGCTCACCGTTGTCCGCTGCCTTTCAAAAGAAGAGATGGATTTTGCCCTTGACCAGTTGATATTGGCAGGACGGGAATTGGGCATAATCTCCTGAAGCGTTACTTGAGCACCTGAAATTCGGTTCTCTTCGTTACCTGATATTCTTCCGTTCCGATTCTTGTGATAATGGTATAGGTACCGGGAGGGACATCTTTCGGGACGGTGATCTGTATCGTAGAAACATGGGAACCCTGGGTCTTCTCCCCTTCCTGTTTTGAAAGCTCGATAAGAAGAGCCTGTCCTGCAAGGGCGACCGTCTCGGTGACATGGAACTTCTTTTCCTTTTGAGGGGAGAGGAGGGCAAAGGTCACTTCCCTGGTGAGCTTGTCTCCGGGTTTCGCGGTCACGGCCGAGAGTTTCGGATTCTCTACGAGAAGCTCATCACGCAGGTCCTGATACTGATACAGGCGGACAGCCTCGGTCCGGGGGTCGGGGGATTGAAAAAGGGCACAGGCCCCGATTCCAAAAAAACTCAGCAACATAAAGAACAGCCCTGTTCCGCGAGAAAATAATTTCCTTTTCCCTTGTTCTGCTTCTGGAGACGTCATAATCTTCTCCTATGACCCTACCACGAATATTATGTCTTTCACCGCCTTTATCAATTTGTTTCGCCGGGCTATCGAGATAGCCCGTTCCTTTGCCTCCGCACTGGGAGCGGATCCTTTGAGTGTGGCGGTGCCATCCTTTGATACCTGGGCATTTACCGATGCCAGACCCTCCGCTTTGAGGGCTTCATTCAGATCTTTCTCCGTTTTCGAGGCTTCAACCGCATCTTTCTTTCCTTTGATTGTGTCCAAGACCGGCCGGCCCGCAGCCGAAGCGCTGCTTTCATACGTAACTTTGAGGGTTCCCTTCACGGCGCCCCGGGGGGTAAAATTGGCGATAATCGCCTCCCACGCGGCCCCTTTCGCATAATCGCCCGGTGTGATCCTGTAGTTCAATTTCAAAGGGGCAGACCCATCTTTCTGCGCGTGGGTGGCGCCCGTATCCGCCTGGTTCACCATGAGGGCAAGAGTGCCCTGGGGCTCCCAACTCGCCACCACCGTGAGCCTTCCGGGCCCGGGGACGCGGAAGGCGACGGAGCTGCGGTATTTGAGGGATGCCCAGCTCGACGGGCTTAGGGGGGACAGGGTAAACTGCCGGGTCTCTGTGAACGAGCCGGATTCACCTGCGGCACCTACCAGGGAAGAGCCTTTCTTCTCCACCTTGATGTCATTGCGGGCGCTCCGTACTTCAGGATAGGCCTTTACGGTCTTCACCGCAAGGGTGCTCTCCCGCTCGTTCCGTACCACGCCGGTGAGAAGAACCCGGAAATCTCCGTCAACCTCAGTCTGGACCCCCGTAAGTCCTGCCGCATCCAGGGCCTTGTTCAGGGTCCTCTCGGTCTCTATGGGGGAGGGGGCAATTGTCAGTTCGTTCACCACCTCCTTCACATTCTTGTGAGACCTGGCGATAGTGAGGGCCGCGTCACGATCCACGGGAGTGGCGACAATCCCCTTCAGGACGGCTTTATCCTTGCCGTCCAGGGTCACCGTAACATCGAGACCCCTGGTCTTGAGTGCGGCGCCTATCTCTCTCTCGACCGCTGCTGCGCCCCCTTCATAGGCCCCGAAGTACAAATATCCTGCGATAAAGACGAGGATAATAACGACCGCCGGGACGACAAACCGCATCCACGGCCATACACCCCCGTATCCCACCTCGTCGGAACCGTCGGAGAGCGAGGGGCGCCCGTGTGATTTCCTCCCTTCCGGTTTCCCGCGGTCCAGGGGAGACATGACATATTTCTCGATCTTCTCGAGGGGCGTCCCGTCTTCCCCGCAGTAGGTCGCCGAAGCAGGGTATGCGACATTACAGGAGGGACAGAGGAGGACCGGGGCGTCACGATCCGGCTGTTCGTCGGGAGACGCGGGTTCCGGCGCCCGGACCGCGGTCACCGGCAAGGGCCTGCCGCAGCCGGTACAGAATTTCTGGTCTTCACGTACTGATGTATTGCAGGCGGGACATAGGATCATGGGCTATATAAATGTATACTATTCGGGACCATAAGTAAATGACGGCGCCTTCTCCGGCGGCCCCGGTTTTCCCCTCCCTTGCGCCGCCTGTCAGTCCATCTTTTCACGAACTTTTCTTTTTCTCAACGGGCAGTCGAAGGCGATTATAGTGGTTACTATTTGGTATTTTAAGGTGTTATAGGGTATTATCCCGGTATTCACAAGGCCCTCTTTCTGTACAGAAAATCTTGTGAACAAATTCGCAAATAGGGTTGACAAAAACTTTGATCCTGTGGTAAAAATGGTCACGTAAAAAAATTGTGAGGGAACCACATGGATGCGTTGAATTTGTCAACGAGTATAGATTGGGCTTTCATTGATAAGGTAGCTGAGGAGAGCGGTGGGACACCTTCTCTGTGCTACCAGTGTGGCAACTGTACGGCCGGATGTCCCTACACCCACTATTTTGATTATCCTGTAAGCCAGGTCATGCGCCTCCTTCAGATGGGTCAGAAAGAGACCATACTTTCGTCGAAGGCAATATGGCTGTGCGCTACGTGCGAGACCTGCACCACCCGGTGTCCGTGCGAGATAGACGTGGCAAAGATTATGGATACCCTGAGAATCATCGCCAGACGGGAGAACAAAATATCGGAGAAAGACGTGAAGCTCTTCTACGATTCCTTCCTTGAATCGATGAAAGCCCACGGAAGGCTCTTCGAGATGGGGACGCTTATGGCCTATAACCTCAAATCAGGCCATTTTCTCGCAGATGCCGAGCTGGGTCCTAAAGTGATGCAGAAAGGTAAAGTCAGTCTCTTTCCCAAGAACATCGTGGGAAAAGACAAAGTCGCAAAAATTTTCACACGATTCCAGGAGAAGGCAAAAAAACATGGCTGATAGAGAGTACGCATACTACTCGGGATGTTCTTTGGAAGGCACGGCAGTCGAATACGACATGTCCATGCGTGAGGTTTTCAAGGCCCTGGGTCTCACTTTACGGGAGCCGGAGGACTGGAGCTGCTGTGGCTCCACCCCTGCCCATACGGTCGATCATGTCTTCGCGGCGGCTCTGGCCGCACGTAATCTCTCAATAATCGAAAAAATGGGGACTCAGACTGTCACCGTTCCATGCCCCTCATGCCTGTCGGCATTTAAAAGGGCCCATCTCGGAATGACCGGCGACGAATCCTTCAAAGAGAAAGTGAATGACCTTCTCGATGAGCCGTACAACGGCGGCGTAAACCCGAAATCCACTCTCCAGATTATGGTCGAAGATATCGGGCTCGAGGCGGTGGGCAACAAAGTGACTCACGCCCTTCCCGACCTGGTGGTCGCACCTTATTATGGGTGCATTCTTACCCGCCCGCCCGAGATAGCTCAGTTCGATGACCCTGAGAACCCCATGTCAATGGATAATATTCTGGAGGCCGTGGGCGTTCGCGTAAGCCCCTTCGCCTTCAAGCTCGAGTGCTGCGGCGCGGCCTTCGGCGTCCCGAAAAGGGAGATGGTCAACCAGCTGTCCTCCAAGGTACTGAGTATGGCCATTGATTCCGGCGCCAACTGTATCGCCGTTGCCTGCCCCCTGTGCCAGCAGAACCTTGATCTGCGCCAGAGCCAGGTAAACAGCACTATGGGGACGAACTTCAACATCCCCATTCTTTATTTTTCTCAGATCGTGGGCCTTACCTACGGTCTGTCCCCCAAGGCATTGGGGCTCGACAAGCTGATCGTAAGTGCCGATCATATCGTGCGCTCGCGGATCACGGTCCAGGAGATGGAGCAGCGTAAACAGGCAGAGATAGAAAAGGAAAAGGCCGCCAAGGCCAAACCTAAGAAAGACGAAATAAAGGCAGAGGAGACCTGATAGATGCGGGTTGGCGTATTCATTTGTCATTGCGGGAGTAATATTGCCGGAACCATCGACGTTGCACGGGTTGCGGCAGAGATGAGGAAAGTGCCGGGCGTGGCGTTTGCCACCAACTATATGTATACCTGCTCTGAGCCCGGTCAGGAAGAGATTAAGCAGGCAATCAAAAGGGAGGGACTCAACCGGATCGTCGTAGCCGCATGTTCTCCCAGAATGCACGAGCTTACCTTCAGAAGGACCATCGAAAAGGCCGGTCTTAACCGCTATTTCCTTGAAATGGCTAATATCAGGGAGCACATCTCCTGGGTCGGCCTGGACAAGGAGGCCAACACCAACAAAGCCATCGACGTGGTGAAGATGGCGGCGGCTAAGGTCATGCAGGATAAGCCCCTTTTCTCGCAATCCTTTAAGGTGAATAAGAGGGTGCTCGTGATCGGCGGGGGCGTTGCCGGTATGCAGTCGGCCCTGGATTGCGCGGATGGAGGTCTGGACGTCCTGCTGGTAGAGAAAAGTCCGAGTGTTGGCGGTATGATGTCTCGCCTCGACAAGACCTTTCCCACCATTGACTGCTCTATCTGTATTCTCGGACCCAAAATGGTGGACGTGGCACAGCACGACAAGATCACGCTCCATGCCTATTCCGAGATAGACGATATAAAAGGCTATGTGGGCAATTACCAGATAAAGATCCGGAAAAAAGCGACCTACGTGGATTGGACAAAATGCACGGGCTGCGGCCTCTGTATGGAAAAGTGTCCCTCCAAGAACTCCTACGACCATTTCAATTTCGGGGTTGCCCCTACCAGGGCCATCAACATACCTTTCCCCCAGGCGATTCCCAAGAAGGCAAAGATAGACCCCGAGTACTGCCGCCAGTTCGTGAAGGGAAAATGCGGGGTCTGCGCCAAGGTATGCCCCACGGGCGCGATCAATTACGAGATGCAGGATGAGATCATCACGGAAGACGTGGGCGCCATCGTGGTTGCGTCGGGCTACGGCCTTATGGACGTGGCAAAGCTTCCCGAGTATGGCGGAGGGAGATATCCCGATGTCATCACGGGGATTCAATACGAGCGGCTTCTGAATGCATCGGGCCCCACGGAAGGGCATATCCTCAGACCCTCCGATAAAACGGAGCCCAAAACGATAGTCTTCGTCTCCTGCGCAGGATCAAGGGATAAATCATGCGGCGTACCTTACTGCTCCAACTTCTGCTGCATGTATATCGCGAAGCAGGCAATACTTACCAAAGACCATATCCCCGATTCCCAGTCCTTTGTCTTCTACATGGATATCCGGTCCCCGGGAAAAGGATACGATGAATTTACCCGCAGGGCCCAGGAAGATTACGGCGCGAAATACGTAAGGGGCAGGGTTTCCAGAATATATCCCAAAGGCAAGAAGATGGTAGTCATGGGCGCCGACACCCTTCTCGGTACGAAGGTAGAAGTGGAAGCCGACCTGGTAGTCCTCGCGAATGCCGTGACAGCCGCTCCAGGGGCTGCCCAGCTTGCGGAGAAGCTCCACATCTCCTACGATACCTTCGGATTTTACGTCGAGAGCCATCCGAAGCTGAGACCGGTCGAGACCAATACCGCGGGTGTATATCTTGCAGGCGCAGCACAGGGTCCTAAAGACATCCCCGCGTCAGTCGGGCAGGGGAGTGCGGCAGCGGCGAAAGTCCTCGCCCTTTTCTCCAAGGATATGCTCGAATCGGATCCGGCGGTTGCCAAGGTGAACGAAAATACCTGCGTCGGGTGTCTCAAGTGCAAGATGACCTGTCCCTTCGGCGCAGTGAAGGAAAAAGAGCTGAGAGGCGGGAAGATAGTCGCGAATGTAATCGAAACGGTATGCGCGGGATGCGGTGTATGCACCTCGACCTGTCCGTGCGGGGCGATTCAGTTGTCCCACTTCACCGATAATCAGTTGTTAGCGGAGGTTAATACCCTATGTCAGAAATAGCCCCTAAGGAGCTGAGAATTGTAGGTTTTCTCTGTAACTGGTGCTCGTACGGCGGCGCGGATACCGCCGGCGTGAGCCGTTTCAGACAGCCTACCGATTTAAGAGTAATCAGGGTCCCATGTTCGGGTCGGGTTGATCCGCTGTTCATCGTGAAGTCCCTTCTTAACGGGGCCGATGGGGTCCTCGTATCGGGGTGCCACCCGAGGGACTGCCACTATACGGACGGCAATTTCTACGCAAGGCGCAGACTTGAGATGTTGAAACGGCTTCTCCCCTTTTTGGGGATTGATGAGAAACGATTCCATTACACCTGGATATCGGCTTCCGAAGGGGCTCGCTGGCAGAAGACGGTAACGGATTTTACCACTCAAGTCCACAAGCTGGGCCCTTTACATTCAACCACGGAGGCACAAATTGGGTCCTGAGAAATTAAAGGAAGTCATTAAAGAAGCGTTAAAAGATGCGGAAGTGGTAATCGCGTACAAGGAGGGGTTCGATAAGCTCCATTCCACGCCCTGCTTCGTCACCACACCAGAGGAAGCCGATGCCGTCATCTTCGATCCCCGTTGCGTGCAGAACCTCGCGAGCTATCTCCCTTCACTCAAAAAGAAGGCGGCCGTGGTCGTGAAAGGCTGCGACAGCAGGACGATTGTCCAATATATGCAGGAAGCCTTGATCGACAGAGGGAAAGTCACTGTCATAGGCATTCCCTGTACGGGCATAGTGAGCATAAAGAAGGTGATGGCAAAGACAGGTCATCAGCCTATCCTCGATGTCACATTTCCCGATAAGAACACGGTAGTGGTAAAGACGCCGAAGGGAGAGCAAAAGATGGCGATGGCAGATGTCGCGGCCGACAAGTGCGGCTCCTGTCTTTATCCGACTCCCGTTGTATACGATCAACTCGTGGGCGAACCGATCGAATCGGATAAGACTTACGAAACCGCATATAAGGACGTGGCCGAGCTGGCGGCAAAATCCCTGGAAGAGAAGAAAGCCTATTGGGAAAAGGAATTCGACCGGTGCATCCGCTGTTACGCATGCAGAAATGCATGCCCTATGTGCGTCTGCCAGGACAGCTGTATTGCCGAGAGCCGCGACCCTCACTGGATCAGCCAGAAATCGAACCCTACCGAAAAATTCATGTTCCACATGATCCATGCCCTTCATCTCGCCGGCAGATGCGTGGAATGCGGTGAGTGCGAGCGGGCCTGCCCCATGGGCATTCCGGTTAATATGCTGAAACGAAAGATCAATCAGGACATGAAAGAGCTTTATGATTATGAGCCGGGCGTGAAACCGGAGGATAAGCCTCCGATGTTTACATTCAGTGTTGAAGAAAAGAAGATAGAGGAGCACAAACTCTAATGGCCGACACAGCATTTATCCCAAAAGAGAAGTGGGAGGCATTTATAGAAGGGTTGAGCGCCAAGGCGCTCGTCTATGTACCGTGCATCGAGGGCGATACGGTGATGTTCAGACCCTTCAGCAAAGAAAAGACGCTCTGCTTCGACAGACCTGCGAATATATCGCCCAAGGGGGTGATTTTCCCCCAGAGCGACACGCTGTTTTCCTTTAAGTTTCTGAAGGACCCTGCGAACCCGCAGAAGGTCGATATAGAGCTCACGGAAAACAAGACGTTCCCCAAGGTGATCCTTATCGGGTCCAGGCCCTGTGATGCGAAGGGTTTTACCGTCTACGACCGGCCCTATACGCAGACCGATACGCCCGACCCTTACTATAAGGGCAGGAGGGAACAGACTACCGTAGTCAGCCTGGCATGTCAGGCGCCATCGGCGGGTTGTTTCTGCACCTCCGTCGAGGGCAGCCCTGCCGATAAAGAAGGCTCTGACGCGTTGGTGACCGAACTCGAAAAGGGCTATTTCATCGAGGCCCTTACGGACAAGGGGAAAGAGCTCCTCAAGGAAGGGGGCCTGCAGGAAGGCGAGGCGTATCGCGCCCAGGCGGAAAAAGCCCAGGCCGCGGTTGAGGCCATGGTTCCGAAACCTTTCGGTAAGGAAGGCAAGGTTCAGGTGTCGAAGGAGCTTTTCGAGAATGATGAATTTTGGGAAAAAGAGCTTGCAAAGTGCCTGAGCTGCGGTGCCTGCACCTATCTTTGCCCCACATGTTATTGCTTCAATATTACCGACGAGCACCACACTGAACAGGGCGAGCGTGTGCGGAGCTGGGACGGATGCATGTACGCTCACTTCACCCTGGAAGCAAGCGGTCATAACCCGCGGCCGGCTAAGTTCCAGCGCTTCAAGAATAGGGTAGGGCATAAATTCCTTTTTTACCCTGAAAAGTATGACGGCGTACTCGCATGCTGCGGCTGCGGCAGATGCGTCAGGTATTGCCCCGTCTCGGTGGATATCAGCGAGATCGTCGGCAAGCTTCAAGCGAGCGCAGGCAATGCCGCGCAGTCAGAATAACGATAAGAATCGAGGGAGCATAAGCAATGGCCGAAAATAATAACCCTTACCTGCCTGAACTGGTTACTATCACCAATATCATAGAAGAGACACCAAACATCAAGTCTTTTCAGGTCGTATTCAAGGACCCTGAAAGAATGAAAAGTTTCAAGTTCGAACCGGGGCAGGTTGGTCAGCTTTCCGTGTTCGGCGTGGGGGAATCTACCTTCGTCATCAATTCCCCTCCTACGAGAATGGACTACCTCCAGTTCAGTGTAATGAAGGCGGGAGAGGTTACGGCCGCCCTCCACGATCTCTATCCAGGCGACCAGATGGGCCTTCGCGCCCCCTTGGGCAACTGGTTTCCTTACAATGAGATGAAGGGAAAGAATATCCTCTTCATCGGTGGCGGTATTGGCCTCGCGCCTCTTCGGACCCTCATCCTCTATATGCTCGACAACAGGGCCGATTACAAAGATATCACCATAATCTACGGATCAAGGACGCCTCCCGATCTCTGCTATAAAGAGGACCTTAAGGAATGGGAGTCCCGCGGCGACGTAAACCTCATCCTCACCGTGGATGCCGAATTTCCGGGCTGGGACAAACGGGTAGGCTTTGTACCTACCGTTCTTAATGAAGTGGCCCCGTCGCCGGAGAATACCATAGCCATTACGTGCGGACCTCCGATCATGATCAAGTTCGTCCTCCAGAATCTGGCCAAACTTAATTTCAGCGAAGAGAATATCGTGACCACTCTCGAAGCCAGAATGAAGTGCGGTATCGGGATCTGCGGGCGATGCAACCTCGGGTCGAAATATATCTGTAAAGATGGCCCCGTCTTTAATTTGGCCCAGCTCAAGGACCTTCCGGGCGCCCTCTAGACTTTCACGGGATCGTCGGTTTCGGAAGTAGATTGTTGTTCCTTCGCATAATCATCATCGGCCGGGATTTCAGGCGCGGCATGCGCCTAGGGTCCCGGCCGTTCTTGTATCCCCTTTAGCCTTATTTTGATCTCACTATAGGCTCCTGGATTTAACTCTTTTCACACGCCCGATCCCTCAAATATCACCCTTATCTTCATGAATAGGAAGGGTACACATTATCCTTGGTTAACCGAGAGCCTGCACCGGCAAAGCGATACGGGTGCAACGGATCATCTTTATGCCTTTATTTTCATTAGTCACACCAAAGAAACCAATATTTTGACCCATCACCCTTAAGAGGACATGATAATGTCCGATAAATCTCATGTGCAGGCGCACATGAGTTCATTTTGAAGGGGAGGTAATACATGAAGAGGATTGGTTTTATCGTAGCAGCAGTGGTTATGGTAGTGTTCGGTTTTGTATGTATGAGTCAAGCTTCATCGGTTGAGGATGCGAAAGCCATGGCGGAAAAAGCCGCGGCGTTCTGGAAAGCCAACGGCAAGGACAAGGCGATCGCGGAGTTTAATAACTCCAAAGGTCAGTTCGTGAAAGGCGATCTTTATATCGTCGCCCATGACTTTCGTGGCATGGTCCTCGCTCACGGTGTAAATGCAACGCTCGTAGGGAAGAACCTTTACGAACAGAAGGACCCGAACGGCGGCAGGTATTTCGTGAAAGAAGAGATCGAAATTGCAAAAACCAAGGGCAGCGGCTGGATTACTTATAGCTGGGCAAATCCCGCGACCAAGAGTATGCAGGCGAAAAAATCGTGGGTCCAGAGAATCCAGGGCGAAGACGCATTCGTGCTGTGCGGAGTCTTCCAATAAAAAACGTATTATGAGAGCGCTCGCCTCTCGCCGGGACTAGCGCTCTCATAATATACCCTCCATCCCGGCTTCGCCGGCAATCGCTCAGGTGAACCGCCCTTGTTTCAACCACTTGACTTTCCTCCGCCACGAACTATTATGATACCATAATGACTCACCCGTGAAGGGGGTTATCCGTGAAGAGATTAAAGTTGTTCCTTCTTATAATAACCCTGTTGTTACCGGTAATTACTGCCATGTCCTGCGTGGTCGCTACCTATCCCGACGACGTGTATTATTCGACGCCGTACCGGTACCGTTATTACTATTACGGTGCGCCCTACGGTTATTACTACTATGGCCATCCATACGGTTATCACCATTATTATCCCTACCGCTACTATCCCTAAGACCCGGGTGGATCGGACCGTCCTGAAATGTATAGAGCCGGCCGGAGAAGCTGAGCCAATCCCTTAAAAAAACCCATCCTCTCCTGTAATCTCCCTGTTGGAAGATTAGACGGAGGGATAGATCCCGAAAGAGATGGGGTCGGGTTACGCGCTCCTGCGCATTTTGTTTGATTTTACCTCTCAAGTATATTAGAAATATACGTTTGCTTATCTCATTATAGACGGAGGAGTGAAAAGGGAGACTATGCCGAACGTGGGAGTAGTGGGTGTTCAATGGGGCGACGAGGGGAAAGGAAAGATTATCGACATGCTCAGCGGTTACGCAGACGTGATCGTCCGTTTTCAGGGCGGCGCCAATGCGGGACATACGATCGTAGTGGGCGACAAGACGGTCATCCTCCATCTCCTCCCTTCGGGAGTGCTCCATGACAAAAAATATTGCATCATAGGCAATGGCGTGGTCCTCGACCCCGAGGTGTTCGAAAAAGAGATCAAGGAGCTGAAAAGTATAGGCTACCTGAAGGATGACAGGCGACTGATGCTGAGCTCCCTTACCCATCTCATCATGCCGTACCATAAAAAACTCGATGCCCTTAAAGAGGAAAAGGGGACAAAAAAGATCGGTACCACAGGCAGGGGAATCGGTCCTGCCTATGAAGATAAAGTGAGCAGGCTCGGGATAAGGGTAATAGATCTCCTGGACAAGAAGGTGTTCGCCGAAAAAGTGAAACAGAACCTGGAGCTCAAGAATTTCGTGATAAAGAAGTATTATAAAGACGAGCCTTTCAAGGCGAGAGAGATTATAAACAATTACAGCCAGTATAGAAAAACATTGAAAAAATATGCTGCCGACACCGTAGGGTTCCTTCATAAAAAGATCGAACAGGGACAGAATATCCTTTTCGAGGGGGCCCAGGGTACGTACCTCGATATCGATCATGGAACCTACCCCTACGTGACTTCTTCAAATACCGTATCGGGAAATATTGCTTCGGGATCCGGGGCGCCGCCCACTTCCATCGATTATGTACTTGGGATCTGCAAAGCCTACACGACGAGGGTAGGCGAAGGGCCGTTTCCCACGGAGCTTAATGATGATGTGGGTCAGAAGATGCGAGAGGTGGGAGGGGAATACGGAGCCACGACCGGCAGGCCGAGAAGATGCGGCTGGTTTGATGCGGTTATCGTGAAAAGGGCCATGAAACTGAACGGGATAAAGGGCTTGTCCATCATGAAACTGGATGTACTCGATGCGTTTGATACGATCAAGATATGCACGAGCTACAAGATCGGTCGCAAATCATACGACACTCCGCCTCAGAGCATCACAGACTATGAGAGGATCGTGCCCGAATACGAAGAGATGGAGGGCTGGAATACGCCGATCACCCATATCACGCGCTATGAAGATCTTCCTCTGAACGCAAGAAGATACCTCAAAAGGCTCGAGGAGCTTCTTGAGGTAAGAATAGACATTATCTCTGTGGGTCCGGATCGGCAAAGCACAATCGTGTTACACAATCCTTTCCTCCCCTGAGAGTTCTTGCCGTGGGGAGTAGAAGGGGGCGCTGGAGCGTCCTCCTTCCCGCGGCCTGTATACATTATAATGATAATTCTGTTGACTTCGGTGACCTCTTTAAGTTTAAATAAATCGGCTTAAGAAAGTAACCCTACGCACAGAAGAATATGGATGCCGCCATTAATCGTGAGGGAGGGAGAGCCCTTCGAAGGCGACCTAAGATGCTTCAAGAAAGAGTGCGACAAAACAGCTATCTTCTCTGAAATGGAGAGAAGAGAATATACGAAGAACCCAGCGTGAAAATAAAGAAGAAGATGCGGGCCGCATAGAAAAGGGCCGGCAAAAAACTCAGACGAATTGCAGATAAAGGTTTTTATTGTATGGATCATAAAACCGCCATCGAAGAAGGTCTTAAGAAATCATTGAAAGAAAGGGACGCCATACGCGTCTCCGTGCTCCGGATGCTCCTTGCCGCCATAAAGAATAAAGAAGTGGAGAAGATAGGGGCCATCACGGAGGACGAGTTCTTCGCCCTTGTGAAGACTTCCGTAAAGCAGCATCTCGAATCCATAGAGAGTTTTAAAAAGGGTCAGAGACAGGAGCTCGTCGAAAAGGAGGAGAAGGAGCTTGAGATATTGAAAGGTTTCCTTCCCGCCCAATTATCTGAAGAAGATTTGAGCAGGGAGATAGAATCGGCCATTGAGGCTCTTCAGGTGACGAGCCAGAAGGATATGGGCAAAGCTATTAAATTAATCATGGGAAAATTTCCCGGTAGGGTAGACGGAAAGAGGTTAAGTGAAATGGTGCTTAAAAGACTATCTTCAAAATAGATAGTCAAAGCCCTTTTTATGGTTGATAAAACCCTATCATATCTAGATTATACAAAACTACTCGCAATAATAAAAAGCTATTCTTCAACTCATTTTGCGGATGAATCGATCGATGCCCTTGCGCCTCTGGAAGATCCCGAAAGGATAAAGGGGAGACAGGATAATCTCGAGGCAGTGCTTTCGGTAGTGAAATGGGAAGGGAGGATTCCCCTCTCCGATATCCCGGATATCGGTTATCTGCTGAAAAGGCTGGCCGTAAGGGATGCCCTTCTCGAAACAGAGGAGTTCATCCTTGTTTCTTCCTTCTTGAGGGCCTGTGGCGATATCTCCGGATTCCTGAAAAAAGCGCATGCCACGGCAGCCTATGTCGAAGCCCTCGTTGAAACCCTGAAGCCCCTTCACCCGGCCTATTCACGGATCATGAAAACCATAAATCCCGAAGGCTTTATAGAAGATACTGCCTCCTACGAGCTGTCAAAAATCAGGTCCGATCTCTTCAGCCTTCGCGAAAGGATTAAGAAACAGCTCGAGAGGCTCATGGAGAAGGAGACGATCCGGCCCATACTCCAGGATTCATATATCGCAATCAGGAACGGCAGGTATGTGATACCACTTAAGCCGAATTTTAACGAAGCGATCAAGGGCATTGTCCATGACTATTCCCATTCCCTCAAGACTTCTTTCGTGGAACCCCTTGAGTGCGTAGAGCTGAACAACACTATCAACATACTCGAAGAGGAGGAAAAGGAGGAGGAAAAGAGGGTGCTTCAGGAGCTGACCGCCCATCTCCACGACTTTTCATTCGAGTTGTCGGAAAACCTGCGGGTACTCAAGGAGCTGGACCTTTTTCACTGCCTTGCCCTGTTCAGCGCCGAATTTAATTGTGTAAGGCCGGAAGTGAGCCGCAACGGTTCCATGGAAATGAAGGGAGCCCTCAATCCTTTTATTGTGTTGTCCCGGGGTGAGAAGGCCGTTCCTATTGACGTACGTATGGGAAGCGATAAAAAGGCCATGATTATCAGCGGTCCTAATGCCGGAGGCAAGACCGCGGCCCTGAAGACCATAGGGCTTCTCTCCGTCATGGCGGGAGCCGGTCTTTTTATCCCTGCCGGAGGCAGACCTCTCGTGCCCCTCCATTCTCATGTGTTCGCCGTCATGGGAGATGAGCAGGATATCGCCATGGAGCTTTCCAGTTTCACCGCCCATATGCAGACCATAAAAGAGCTTTTATTGGGCGCTAGAGGCGAAGAATTGATCCTTATCGACGAGATCGGCGGAGGAACGGAGCCTCAGGAGGCATCGGCCCTCTCCATGAGCATCATTGACGCCTTTGTCGAAAAAGGATGCAGGGTGGTCGTCACTACCCATCTCAACCTCTTGAAAGCCTATGGATTCACTAAGCCCTTTGCCATGAACGTGGCCACCGAAGCGGACCCGGAGACTATGAGGCCCAGGTATAAGCTCGCGTACGGTATTGCCGGATACAGTAACGCCATCAGCGTGGCCAAAAACCTGAACCTCCCGGCATCCGTGATCGAAGCGAGCTACGGCTACCTCGGTAAACAGGAATATATGCTGAACGATCTCGTAAGCGCCCTCGAAACAGGAAAGAAAAAGGCGGACGAGGAGCGCAGGAAATTGTCCGCTCTCAAGGACGAAGCGAAAAAGAGAGTTCACCTTCTCAAGGAGAACCGTGAACTTTACTTTAAAAAGGTTGAGGAGCGGTGCGAATCCCGGGTGCGGGAGCTTGAAGTGGAGATAGAGGAAATCCGCCGGGAACTCGAAAAGAAGGATAAGGCCGGCGCCAGAAGCGCCAAAGAGCGATTGAAGGTCGTGCGGGAAAGGTTTACCCCCGGCAGTCCTCGTGAAACCGCAGCTCAGGAAATTGAGGTGGGCGATTATGTGATGGTCCGCACATTGGGCAGCAAGGGATATGTGGTAGAAATGGACAAAGAAGGCGCCCAATGCGAGGTTCAGATAGGAAATATAAGAACCAGGGTCAGCAAGAGGAATCTGGAGAAAATCCAAATAGAGAAAAAACGATCCCCGGCTAAGGGCATAGAAGTCCATGTGCAGCCGATCAAAGAGGCTGAGCTGAACCTCCTCGGCATGAGAGTCGAAGAGGCGATAAGGGAGCTCGATCGCTTCATCGACCGCGCGATCGTGCAAGGCATCTCTAAAGTCCGGATCATCCATGGTGTGGGCACAGGCATGTTGATGACTGCGATCAAGGAGCATCTCCACGACGCGCCTTATGTCAAAGAGCTGAGGAAAGACGAGAGGAATTCCGGAGTCACCGTGGTGGACCTCGCATGAGAACGAATGTCGATCAGCTCCTGGAGAAGATCAGCATCCTCGATGTGGTCTCTAATTATGTAAAATTGCGAAAAGCGGGTAAGGATTACCTGGGGCTATGTCCCTTTCATAAGGAGAAGACCCCATCCTTCAGCGTGAGTGTGGAAAAGCAGATATATTATTGTTTTGGATGTCATGAAGGCGGCAACGCGCTTAACTTCATCATGAAATATGAGAACCTCGGTTTTCAGGATGCCCTCGAGAGCCTTTCCACCCAATACGGGATCAAATTGGAAAGGACCGGAGGAGATTCCCGGAGGCCCCATCAGCACGACGCGCTCATGAAGCTCGCCAATCATTACCATGATTCCCTCAAGAAAAATGAAACGGCCATGCAGTATCTTTCCCGGAGGGGGATAGAGGGCGACACCGTTGATGAGTTCATGCTCGGGTACAGCGGCCGCCAGCGGAATGGCATAAAAGGGTTTCTCAAAGCCGCCGGGGTGGCCGAAGATGTTCTGCTCAGTACCGGAATCCTGAGGGTGAAGGACGGAGAGATCTATGACATCTTCCGCGGCAGGATCATTGTACCCATTATTGACGTCAATAAGAAGGTAATCGGGTTCGGCGGCCGGGCAATGGAGAAGGATGCCATACCGAAATATATAAATTCTCCCGAGTCAACCGTCTTCTCCAAAAGATATTCCCTTTTCGGACTCAATAAGGCCCGAAAAGCGATAGGGGAGAAGAATGAAGTTTTTATCGTAGAGGGATACTTCGACCTTATCGCCCTCTATATGAAAGGAATAGAGAATGTGGTGGCCACTCTCGGAACGTCAATCACCGAGGGGCAGTTGTCAAAGTTGCGGAACTACACGGACAATATCACCCTTATGCTCGACGGGGATGAAGCAGGCATCAAAAGCGCCTTGCGCCTCATTGAAACATTGTCGGAAATGGAGATCAACGGCAATATGGTCGTATTACCGGCAGATCATGATCCCGACAGTTACATCAGACAGGAAGGCGCCGACGGCATGAGGAAAATTATCGAGCGGAAAAAGCCTATCCTCGATTACTTCTTCGAGTATTATATGGCCAAATGCAAGCTCGGCAACCTCGAAGGAAAACTCTCTTTTATCAAGACTGTATTGCCCCATGTCAAGTCCATCCGGAACAGCATAAAGAAGAGGCTCTATATTCAGAAGCTCTCCGAGCTCACAGGGGTGGAGGAAGTCCATTTTCTCGACAACATAGAAGAAATAAAGACGGCAGAGCCCTCGCGTTGCGCGATGGACAGCCCTGCCCAATTGATTGAAAAAAGAGTGGTCGGGGCACTCCTCAACAATCCCGGTCTGATTCAGATGTTTCAGGGAAAGGAGGTGATAAAACATATACACAATGCGGACATCAATGAAGTCCTGAATAAGATGTTTCAGTGTCTTGAGGAAAAAAACCAATTGGAGATCACAAGCTTTCTGAGCCTGCTCGAACGAAGCGAGTTGAGAGATTTTGTCGTAGAAACAGCTTTCCACATGGCCGATTATGATGAGACGGAATCGAAGCTGATTTTGACCGACTACATCAGGCATGTGGAGAGGAAACAAATGAAGGAAGAGGCGCGACGAATCACGGAGAGATTGTCCGAAGCGGAGAAAAAAGGCGATGATAAGGAGGTAATGGAGCTTCTCCAGCAGAAGAGGCAGGTATTGGCATCTATAAAATCAAATTTTATATAGCGGGGTAACCATGCCTGAGAAAAGCAAAAGTTTTTTTTCCTATGATGAACGGCTGAAGAACAGAGATTTTTATGCCCTAATGTCTAATCAGGATAAGCCGGAAAGTGTATTCGACGAAATTGAGCTTTTCGACATGGAAGTCGTGGATGGTGATCTTTCTCTTGTCGGACCGGAGGATGACCGTGTTGTCATGGAAGACGCATTCGAAGGAGCCTCCGATAACGATTTCTCAAACCCTATACGCCACTACATCCGTGAGATGGCGGGGATGGCAATGCTGGCAAAGGAAGGAGAAAAAGATATCGCCGTCAAAATGGAGCGCGCAAAGGAAGAGATCAAGCAGATCATTCTTTCATTCCCCGGAACAATCAAAGAGCTGTTGAGTGTCCTCCCCAGCCTCAAGGCATCGAAGATAAATCTTCACGACATTACCCTGGAGATTGACGAAGAAGATACGGATAGTGAGATCGAATTGCAGCGAGAGCGGGTAATTATGCTCCTGGAAAGGCTGAGGGAGGCTTATGCCCGCTATCAGGAAGCTCCTGAACGTAAAAAATCGGGCTGCTGGAAAGAGGTACAGGCAATTATCGTCGACATAAATCTCGGGAGGAGGATTATCGAGCGCATCGTCCAGAGGATGAAACGGTACGTCGAGAAGATCGACAGCCTCGAGACTGAAATGGCGACTTCCATTAAAGGCAGCCACAGGGAGAGCGATAAACATGTGGCTGCGGTTCGAAAGAAGCTGGAGCTTATTCAGGCGGACATCGGCATGCCCTCTCAGGACCTCAGGGGCTATCTCACGCGTGTAGGGGAGGCTGAAGCCGGGTGCATCGCGGCAAAAAACGAGTTGGTGAAGGCAAACCTCCGCCTCGTGGTAAGCATCGCAAAGAGGTATATGAACAGGGGCCTCTCTCTTCTCGACCTCGTACAGGAAGGCAATATCGGTCTCATGAAGGCCGTTGACCGGTTCGAGTACCGAAGAGGTTATAAATTCAGCACCTATGCCACATGGTGGATCCGTCAGTCAATCACGCGGGCCATTGCGGACCAGGCCCGTACCATAAGAATTCCTGTTCACATGATCGAAACGATCAACAAAATCATCCGCGTTTCCCGCGGGCTGGTCCAGGAGCTCGGAAGGGAGCCCAAGCCCGATGAAATCGCGGAGAGGGTGGGCTTTTCCCTCGATAAAGTCACAAAGGTATTGAGGATTACGAAGGAGCCCGTCTCTCTGGAGACACCGATCAGCGATGAGGAAGACACCCATCTGTCGGATTTCATCGAGGACAGGAGCACGCCGAATCCCCAGGACCATGCGATCAGCGATGACCTGGCGGAGCAGCTCGACAGAACATTGGCCACATTGACTCCGAGGGAGGAGAAGGTGGTGCGCATGAGGTTCGGGATCGGCGAGAAATATGATCATACTTTGGAAGAGGTGGGGCAGATCTTCGACGTCACCAGGGAGAGGGTGAGGCAAATCGAGGCAAAAGCCCTGAGAAAACTGAAACACCATTCCAGAGCGAGAAGATTAAGATATTTCGTAGAAACTTAGAATAATACGCATCTGAGAAGACAGGCGCCCTGAAGGGTATGGCCCGCCCACGTACACAGGACAGTTTTGTGTTGACACCGGCGCAAAAATGTTTTTAAAAAATGGGCGAGTAAGGAGGCGAGACACGTGAACATCATAGTCTTTATAAAACAGGTAGCCGATACGGAAGCACGCAT
>DASXUJ010000029.1 GCA_036504895.1 Syntrophorhabdaceae bacterium | reverse complement strand
TTTCTCGACGAAACAGTTTCGGAGGCCAGGTATGTCTCCTATTATGTGACCGCCGTCGATACTTCCGGGAATGAGAGTGAAGGCTCGAAAGAGTCTATTATAATACTTACGAAAGAGTGAGGAATGGATTATTACACGTATAAATCAGGAGAACTATACTGCGAGGACGTGCCCGTAAAGAAGATTGCGGAGGCCACGGGAACACCGGTGTACATTTACAGTTATAAGACGCTGGAGCGTCATTTCCGCGTCTTCAACGATGCCTTCAAGGGGATACCGCACATTACATGCTATTCCTGCAAAGCGGCCTCCAACCTTTCCCTCCTCAGGATCATCGGGAATCTCGGCGGAGGCACGGACATCGTATCCGGGGGCGAGCTTTTCAGGGCCCTCAAGGCGGGAATTCCCGGAAAGAAGATCGTCTTTTCCGGTGCGGGAAAAACCGCGGAAGAGATCCGCTCTGCCGTCAAGGCGGACGTGCTCATGATCAATATCGAGTCCGAAGAGGAGTTGGGCGTGGTTGCCGATGTTGCGCGCCGCATGGGCAAAAGGGTGCCTGTCTCGATCAGGGTCAACCCCGAGATAGACCCGAAAACCCATCCCTATATCACCACAGGGCTCAAGAAGAATAAATTCGGCGTCCTGTGGGCCGATGCCAGGGGCCTCTATAAAAGGATAAAGGAAGACAAATACCTGGAGCCCCTCGGTATTTCCTCCCATATAGGCTCTCAGATCCTTGAAATAACGCCATTTGTCGAAGCCGTCAGGTCTCTGAGGGGCATGGTGCGCCAGCTCGCGGAAGATGGAATAAAGCTCTCCCATATCGATATAGGCGGGGGGCTCGGCATCACCTACAAGGATGAGCTGCCGCCCGACCCCGCGGCATATGCCCGGGCAGTGGAGCAGGAGCTCAGGAATACGGGGCTCACGGTGGTGCTCGAACCGGGACGGGTACTGGTGGGCAACAGCGGTCTTTTCGTGACGAGGCTCCTTTATGTGAAGAAGGTCCCGGGAAAAACGTTCTATATCATAGACGGGGCCATGAACGACCTCGTGAGACCGTCTTTGTACGATGCCTATCATGAGATTATCCCCGTAAACGAGAAATCGAAAAAAGAGCTGAAAGTCGATGTTGTGGGGCCCATCTGCGAGTCCGGCGATTTTCTCGCAAAAGACAGGGAGATGGCGATACTCGAGAGGGACGAGCTTCTGGCGGTCCGTAGCGCGGGCGCCTATGGCTTTTCCATGTCCTCGAATTATAACTCCAGACGGAGGGCCGCGGAAGTATTGGTCAAAGAAGGCGAATTTGCAGTAATACGAAAAAAAGAGACCTTCAGAGACCTGATCAGGGGAGAATCGATCCCATCATTTTTGGAGGTATAAAGGAGTGTCGGAATTGGAATTTTGCAAGATGAGCGCGAGTGGAAATGATTTTATTGTCGTCGACAACAGGGAAGGCACGGTTGACCGCGATTTTCCCGATGTGAAGGGATTCGTCAAGAAGGTGTGCAGGGTACATCATTCGGTGGGCGCGGACGGGGTAATACTGATCGAAAAATCGAAAAATCATGATTTTCGCTGGAGGTTCTACAACGCCGACGGGTCTGAAGCCGAGATGTGCGGAAACGGCGGCCGGTGCGCGGCCCGGTTTGCCTTTCTTAACGGCATTACGAGTGAAAAAATGGAATTCGAGACGATCGCAGGGGTCATCAAGGCGGAGGTGAGCGGCACGCGGGTAAAGCTCCAGCTCACTTCACCCATCGACCTGAAGCTCGATTACCCGGTGCGCCTGGAGGACAAGGAGATATTCCTGAGCAGCGTCAATACGGGGGTGCCCCACGCGGTGCTCATAGTAGACGATGTGGACCATATGCCCGTGGAGGACCTCGGGCGGCAGATACGTCACCACAAATCCTTCGGAGAGAAAGGCACCAATGTGGATTTCGTGGAGGTCGTGGATAAGAAGAACCTCAAGCTGCGCACCTACGAGCGGGGAGTCGAGGGAGAGACATTTGCCTGCGGCACCGGGGCGGTGGCGGTCGGCGTGATACTGAAAAACAAGGAGCTGGTGGAGAGCCCGGTGCATATAAAGACACGGGGAGGAGAGATGCTCAAGGTCTACCTCGACGGCGACGTCTACCTCGAAGGGGAATCGAGACTCATCTATGTGGGTAAACTTAACAAAGAAGCATTGTTATAGAAAGGAGAATCCATGAACTTGAAAGGGATATACACGGCTTTGGTGACCCCTTTTGCCGGATATGAGGTAGACGAAGAGGCCCTGAAGAGATTGGTCGACTTCCAGCTCGAGGGTGGTGTAGACGGGATCGTATCCTGCGGCTCCACGGGTGAGGCGGCGACCCTCTCCTATGAAGAGCATGCCAGGGTGATAGAGCTCACCATCACACACGTGAAAGGGAAGGTGCCCGTAATCGCCGGCACGGGATCGAACAGCACCACGGAGACCATAGAGCTGACCGAAAGCGCCAGGAAGATGGGCGCCGACGGCTGTCTTCTCACCACCCCTTATTACAACAAACCGACTGCCGAGGGCCTTTACCGCCACTTCAAAAAAGTGGCCGAAGAGGTGGACATACCGCTCGTGCTCTATAACATACCGGGAAGGACGGGGATCAACATGATGCCGGAGACCGTGGCCCGGGTCGCGCAGATCCCCAACATTATCGGTATTAAAGAGGCGTCAGGCTCCGTCCTGCAGGTGGCCGAGATATTCCGGCTCACTGGCGGCCGGTTCACCATAGTCTCGGGGGACGACAACCTCTTCCTCCCCATGATGGCTGTGGGCGCGGTCGGGGTCATATCGGTCATCTCGAACGCTTTGCCCAAAGAGCTCAAGGAGCTTTACCGGGCGTTTATGGAAGAGAAGGATATCGAAAAGGCACGGGACATCAACATCCGTCTCCTGCCCATCATGCAGGCCATGTTTGTGGAGACGAACCCGATTCCCATCAAAGAGACCATGTATCATATGGGGCTTATGGAAAAAGAGCTGAGACTCCCCTTATGCCCCCTCGCGGATAAAAACAGCGCCTTTTTGAAAGAGGTGCTCAGGGACTATAATCTCCTCAGGAGAGACTGATGGTAAAGGTCATCGTCACCGGCGCGGCCGGAAAAGTAGGATCCGCCATATTGAGGCTCGCCCTGGCCGACAAGGACGTGGAGGTAACGGGCGTCCTGGAGACCAAGGGACATCCTCTTGTCGGCAAGCCCGTGGAAGGGGCGGTAAAGAGCTCGCCCCCTGTTGCCGATGATCTCGCCGCCATGACACCGTGGTGCGATGTAATCATAGACTTTACCGGACCGGAGGCCTCCCTTGCCCATTTCAGGCTTGCCGCGGCGAAGGGAAAGGCGATCGTGATAGGCACCACGGGCTTTTCCGACGAGGCCCTCCGGGAGATGGAAAACACCCCCGGCGCACGGGCCGTCATATCGCCCAACATGAGCGTCGGCATGAACCTCATGTTCGATATAGTGGAAAAGGTCTCGAAGACCCTGCAGGACGATTACGATATCGAGATCGTGGAGATGCACCACAGGCTGAAGAAGGACTCCCCCAGCGGGACCGCAGTAAAGCTGATGGAGATCGCCGAATCCGCCAGGCCCGATAAAGACTGGCAGGAGGTCTTCGGCAGAAAAGGTCTCATAGGGGAGAGAAAGCATAATGAGATAGGCGTCCTTGCCCTAAGGGGCGGGGACGTGGTGGGGGAGCACACGGTCATGTTCGCGGGCACAGGTGAAAGGCTCGAGATCACCCACAGGGCGTATTCGCGGGATAATTTTGCCAGGGGGGCTATTCTTGCGGCCAAGTGGATCGCGGATAAGGGGCCGGGCATCTATACCATGAAAAACGTCCTGGGTCTGTGATCGGGCCGTCTTTTTCCCCAGCCCTTCGTTGGCCGCGTCGTCACTCTCCTTGACGTACTCAACAGTACGCCGGCGTCGGCTCCTCCTTGCCGCCTCGATCTGAGAAAAAATACGACCCGATCTTGCGCTTTTCGTTAAAAGAACGCCAAAATAGATCAACGAAAAAATACGGGCCGCTTCGTTTGAAAATAATTAAGCCAGAAATAAAATGAAGAATCTAAGTTGCCTTTTCAACGGCTCATGCAGCTTCTTTTATTCTTTGATAAAGAAATTCGGGGGCGAGGTCGGCTCCGTTGGGCCAGGTGAGGGTGTGAAGGTCGGGATGGACGATGAATAGTCTAAAATAGCTTGTATCCTTGAGGGGCTCGAAGATTTCTCCCTCCAGATCGGCTCTTAAATCGATTTTTCCTTCCACCCCATCCGCAAAAATGATTTCGATTATGAAATCTTTTATGTACCGGGCTTCTTTCACTCTTGGTATCATGGCTTTACTCCAATGGTTTGATAGGATCGAGCGGCTTTCCCTGACCCGCCAATTCCCAGTCGTTGAGCAATTCATTCTTGTGCAGCTCATACCACTCCAACACGTGACTCAGCGCTCTTCGTGGGAACTCACCATGAATCACTCCCTCGACTATATCAACGGTTATTTCATATTCTCCGTATTTCGCATGAAAATGAGGAGGAGCGTGATCTTTATAGAACATGGCGATTATAATTCCCAAAAATCTTGATAATTCCGGCATATGTGTAATTATTCATCACCTTGGGGAGCAAATCAAGTAGTATATGGTTGGCGAGGCCTGTTACCGGGTGAGATTGGCGGCGGTTCCTGACCTCGGGGCTTGACATGGGCTTGCTATTCGTGATTTTATGGTGGCTGCGTGGTGAATATTCTTCAGATAGATGTGGAGGACTGGTACTGCGATCTTGAGGTGAGCCGGTGGGGAAGCTATGAGCCGCGGGTTGAGGCTTCTACCGATAAGATCCTCTCTATCCTTGAGAAGACGGCGAACAGGGCGACTTTTTTTATCCTCGGCCATGTGGCGGAGCGGTTCCCCGGGATGGTGAAAAGGATTGCGGACCAGGGCCACGAGATCGGCTCCCATGGATATAACCACAGGAGGATCCCGGATCAGACGCCCGAGGAGTTCGCGGAGGATGTAGCGCGGTCGGTCGATCTCCTGGAGGGGATCACGGGACAGAAGGTGAAGGGCTACAGGGCCCCCCAGTTTACGGTAATGAAGGAAACCCTCTGGGCCCTCGATATACTGAAAAAGCAGGGGCTTGAATATGACTCCAGCGTGTTCCCCGTGGCAACGCCCCTTTATGGGTTGGCCGATGCCCCTCTATATCCTTATAAAGTGGATTTCGCGAATGGGGGGGACGGCAAGGGGCTCATGGAGATTCCCCTTTCCATCTACAGGACACCCCTTGTGGGGAAAAAAGTCCCGGTGGCGGGGGGCTTTTACTTCAGGTTTTTCCCCTATTTCTTCGTTGCCCATGCCTTACGGAAGCTTAATAAGGAAGGGCATGTGGCGGTCTGCTACCTCCACCCCTGGGAGCTTGACCCGGGGAAACCCCGCGTGGAGGGCTTAAAGTGGTACCATTATTACCGGCTCGCGTCGACGGAAGGCAAATTTCGCAGGCTCGCCCAGGATTTTAAATTTATATCAACCATGGAATGGATCGAAAATGAACGAAGAAGTTAAGGTAAGGGACTACTTTACCAGGGCTGCAAAGGAATTTGACGATATATACGACAATCGGGGAGGGCTTCTCACCCGGATCGCGAATCTGGTATTCAGGAGGGGCATGGCCGAGCGTTTCGAGCTGGCCATCGGCCTTTGTGGATCCGGCGATCTTACCGTCCTCGACATCGGGTGCGGCGCCGGAAGGTTCACTATCCCCCTGGCCGAGCGGGGCATGAAAGTGCTGGGCATCGATTACTCCCCTGAGATGATCCGCATGGCGGAGCATTATGTGAAAGTGCGGGAGATTCATGGTAAAAGCAGCCTCTCGATCAACCATATATGCGGTGATTTCCTCACTACTTTTCCGACAGATGATAAATTCGACGTCACCCTCGCCATGGGCGTCTTCGACTACCTGAAGGAGCCGCTCCCGTTCTTAAGGAAGATGAAGGATGTGACGAAGGGGAGGATGATCATCTCCTTTCCTTCCAAATTCACGCCCCAGATGCCCATCCGGAAGATATGGCTTGCGACAAAGGATTGTCCCGTATATTTTTACACCAAATCGGACATACAAAAGCTTTGCACGGCAGCGGGGTTGAATAAGTACGAGATTATCCCCATTAAGGCGGGTTACATTGTCAAAGCGGAAATTTAGGGTCCGCGGCGCGGGATTATTAATATGAATATCTATATCGTCTCGTCCCCCGGCGGACATCTGAATGAGACCCTGAGCATGGTGGAGGCCTTCGAGGGTTGCGACGTCTACCTCATCACCCTCGATTTTCCCAATATGAAAGGCCTCTCATTAGAGAGCGTGAAGAAGATCTGCAAGCTGAAGCTCTTTTTTAATTATTCCGTAAAATTCGGCCTTCCCATCACTCTTCTCGTCGGAACTTTCTCCATGCTCAGGATGTTCATCGCTCACAGGCCCCACATGATCTTTTCCACGGGCTCCGAGGTTGCATTGCCGGCGTTCGTGATGGGCAAGTTCCTCTTCGGGGCGAAGGTGGCATATGTGGAGTGCTTCACGAGGATCAGGACCCTCTCCCTTACCGCAAAGCTCGTATATAAGTTTGCGGATCTCTTCCTCGTGCAATGGGAGGAGCTGGCAGGGATGCATGAGAAGGCGCAGTACAGGGGCAGGCTCTTATGATCTTCGTAACCGTGGGCAATTCCATAAAGGGCGTGGAGTTTCATCGCCTTATCCGGAAGATCGACGAGATCGCCGGCGAGCTCGAGGAGGAAGTGGTCGCCCAGATCGGCTATATCGATGAAGAGCCGAAGCATATGAAGTGGTTCCAATACCTCAATTTCATGGAGATCCTCTCCTTTTTCAAAGATGCATCGATGATCGTGGGCCACGGCGGGGTCGGCACAGTCCTTAACGCGATTGCGTACAAAAAACCTCTCATCCTCGTCCCGCGTTCGAGCGAGGCGGGCGAGCATCACGACGACCACCAGATGGAGCTGGCCCTGCAGCTCAAAGGCAGGGAAGGCATTTTCGTGGTCGATAGAATCGAAGAGCTGAAGTCCGTCATCCTCAAGGTGAGCGCACTATTGAAGGAAAGAGCCATAGAACCACGCTTTTCCCCGGAACGGGAGCGCCTTCTTTCTTTTATCCGGGACTATGTTTCAGATAATAGAAGAGACTGAAAACCTCCTTAAAACTTCTGTAATAGTGAATAATGTATCAAGTTTAACCGTAAAGCAACGGGCTGCCGGCCATCACATGCCGGAGCTTGTTAAATTTTTCTCTTGAATTTGCCGTTGAGAACTGTTACATAGAAGTAAAGGAAACTTAAGTGATTTCACGCGCGGGTGCTGATAATGGCTAAATACGCAAAAATTCCTGAAGCGACGATACGCAGACTTTCCAGTTATCTGAAATGCCTGGAAGACCTTGAGACCAAGAATGAAAAGGTGGCATCGAGCGCCCTGCTTGCGAACATGTGCAATGTAAATGCCGCTCAGGTGAGGAAGGACTTCGCCTATTTCGGCGAGTTCGGCGTCCGGGGCATGGGGTATAATGTCAAGGAGCTGAAGTTCAATATAAAAGAAATACTGGGCATTAACCGGGAATGGAAGATTGCGGTGGTGGGCGTGGGCAACATGGGCAGCGCGCTCCTGGTATACAAGGATTTTCTGAAACAGAACTATAAGATCGTAGCCGCCTTCGATATCGATCCGGCGAAAGTAATCGGCCATATCTCGGAGCGGATGGGGAGGCCTGTGGAGATTCTCCATATAGACGCCCTCAAGGAGGTAGTCAAGACGCGGGGCGTGGAAATAGGGATTATTACGACCCCTCCCAGTGAGGCGCAAAAAGTGGCCAACCTCCTTGTGGATGCCAATGTGAAAGGTATTCTCAATTTCTCGCCTTCCCCTGTGACGGTACCCAAAAACGTGAAACTCCGGAATCTCTTTTTTACATCGGCACTCGACAATCTCGTCTATTACCTGTCAAACTGAGGCCTCTCAATGTGGAAAATTCTGGGCAACGTAATAGAGATTTTTGTATATTCCGCCGTATTTATGGTAGTGGCCCTTGTGTGCCTCAAGGTCACCGGCTCCATATTCACTCCCGATTTTGAAAAGAAGATCGTGGAAGAAGGTAATATAGGTCTTGCCATTGTCTGCGGCTGCCTGTTCATCGGTCTCGCTCTCGTTGTTTCTTCGGTCATGAGGTAATGATCCCTTTCCCACCCATACGAGGGATAGTCTCCTTGTCCCAATCGTCCTTATGAGGGCCCTTTTTGTCACCGGAACTGATACCGGTGTGGGCAAGACCCTTGCATCGGTGAGCCTCGCCGCCTATTTCTCAAGAATAAAAGGACTTTCAGTGGGGGTGATGAAGCCTTTCGAGACAGGCTTGCCTCTGGACCGGACTGAATTTTTCCCATGCGACGCGAAGTCCTTGAAAGATGCCTCAGGTTCCCGCGACAGCCTCGCATCCATAAACCCCTGTACATTCCAAAAACCCTTGGCCCCCGAGGCGGCGGCCCTGGAGGAGGGGAAAGGGATAGATCTGGACGCTACTGAGAGAATCTGCAGGGATATCGTGAAAAACCATGATATTACGATTGTGGAAGGGGCGGGGGGCATCCTCGTGCCCATAAAAGAGAATTTCTTCTTTCAGGACCTGATGAAAAAATGGTCCCTGCCCGTGGTGGTGGTGGCGCGGCTCGGTCTCGGTACGATCAACCATACCCTCCTTACCTGCCGCTCTCTTGAATCCGAGGGGATAAGGACGATAGGGGTAATCCTCAACGATTCCGAAGGTTCTTCAGACGTAGCGACCCGGACGAACCCCGGGATGCTCCGCAAGTATCTGCCCGTGCCCCTCCTCGGCATCATGCCCTACCTCGAAGGATTTGGCGACGGAGGGGCCGACCTTGACCGGCTCGGCCGTATGGCGGCAACGAATCTTGACGTAGAAGCTATTTACGATGGAGCAACTCTCCGATCTCTTTGAAATATCTCCGTGATCCTTCGATGACTTCCATATCCACACAGTAGGCGAGCCTGAAATATCCCGCTTTGCCGAAGCCTATGCCGGGAACTCCGAGAATGTGGTGTTTCTGCATGGTCCTCACGAATTTAATATCATCAGGGATGGGAGATTTGGGAAAGATATAGAAGGTGCCCATGGGCTTTACCACCTCGAACCCCGCATCGACCAGCATAGTGTAGACGGCGTCGCGCTTTCTCTGATAATCCATGATATCCACGCTGTTCTTCTGGAATTTTCCCACAAGACGCTGCATCATGGCCGGGGCGTTGATGAACCCGAGTATTCTGTTTGCGAATATGGCGGCATCGATAAAGGTCTTCACATTGCTGAGAAGGGGCGACACGGCGATATAGCCTATCCTTTCGCCGGGAAGGGCGAGGTCTTTGGAGTGGGACGTGACGGTCACCGTATCTTCGTACAATTTGAACATATCGGGGTAGGCGATGCCGTCATAGATGATCTTCCTGTAGGCCTCATCGGAGATCAATATGATCCTCTGGCCTTTCCGTCTTTTTTCCTTGAGCAGGTGGGCCAGCTCCTTGAGCTCCTTTTCGTCGTACACCACCCCGGTGGGGTTGTTGGGAGAATTCACGATTATGGCCTTCGTCTTCTCCGTGATCGCCTCTCTTATTTTCTCCACATCGAGGTGGAAGTCATCGCGCGTATCCACAAGCTTGATCACGCCGCCATGGTTTTCGATGTAAAACCTGAATTCCACGAAATAGGGGCAGGGAACGATCACCTCGTCGCCCGGATCGAGGAGTGCCTTCAGGGCCACGTTGATGCCCCCCGCCGCCCCAACGGTCATAATGATATGGTTACTGGTGAAGGCGAGACCATTCCTCTCTCTATAGAAGGCCGCGATCTCTTCCCGCACCTCAACGTATCCGCTGTTCGTCATGTACCGGTGCATTCCCCTGATGTCGGACGATACTATCCTCACCAGCTCCTCCTTCAGCTTTGCCGGCGGTTCGACGATCGGGTTGCCAAGAGTGAAATCAAAGACGTTTTCCGGACCGAACTCCTTTTTCAGCTTTTCGCCCACTTCGAACATAGCCCTTATCCAGGAAGAGCTTTTCATAGATTCTGAGATACTTTTGGATACCGGCATGGATCACCCCTTTTCAATATATCGTTTCGCAATATTCCTGAACCCGTCGAGAGAGCCGAGCACCTTCTCGAAGGGGACGCAATAGGCAATCCTGAAATAACCCTCCCTGCCGAAACCCCTTCCGGGCACCACCATGATCCTCTCGTCCTGCTGGAGGGCCCTCACGAATTCAAGCTCATCAGGTATGGGAGATTTGGGGAACATGTAAAACGCGCCCGTGGGCTTCACGCATTCATAGCCCGCATCGATCAGGGTGTCATAGAGGAGATCCCTCTTCTTCTCATAATCGGCGATACTGACCGAATTTCTCTGGAATTTTCCCACGATCCTCTGGAAGAGGGCGGGGGCGTTTACGAAGCCCAGGGTCCTTATGGTAATAGTCAGGGCCGACACGAGGAGCTGAAAATCCTTTATCTCCGGCGAAATTGCGATATAGCCGATCCTCTCCCCTGCCAGGGCGAGGTCCTTGGAATGGGAAGTGACACCCAGAACCAGGTCATAGATCTTAAAGAGATTAGGCAAGGTCATGCCGTCGTATACGAGCTTCCGGTACGCCTCGTCGGCGATGATAAAAATCTCGCGGCCTGTCTCACTCCTCTTTTGGTAGAGGAGCTTCGCAAGCTCCTTCAAGCTCTCCTCGCTATAGACCGCTCCCGTGGGATTATTCGGGCTATTGATGAGCACGGCCCTGGTCTTTGGTGTGATCGCTTTTTCGATGTTGCCGATATCGAGCTGAAAATCGAGGTTGGTCTCGACGAACCTGGGCACCCCGCCCGCATTGTGGACATAATTTTTAAATTCCCAGAAAAAAGGGCTCGGCACGATCACTTCATCGCCCCTGTTCATGATGCTCCTGAAGATCATATTGAGCCCGCCTGCGCAGCCGGCAGTCATGAACACGTGGGAAGAGGTGAAGGGAAGGCTCCTGTCTTCGGCCAGATATTGGGCGATCTCCTCGCGCACATCCTCATAGCCGTTGTTGGACATATACCGGTGCATTCCGGTGGCGGGGTTCAGAACCGCCTCCACGAGCGCCTTGCCGAGTGCTTCGGGCGGCTCGGTATCGGGATTGCCGAGAGAAAAATCGTATACTGAGTTCTCCCCGTAAAGCTTCTTAATCCTGATGCCTTCCTCGAACATCCTCCGGGTCCAGCCTTCCTGATCCTTTATGAGCCGTTCAATGTCTCTCGAAATGATCATCGCTCCTCCTCTGAAACGAAAAAAAGCCATGGCCTTATGCCATGGCTTTAATACTAAAAAAGCCATGGGGCCTTTTGCACCCATGGCTTTTTGCTTATGTCAAAGCAAAATTATGCCCGGGTGCGAGCTCCTAAAGTAATAATAAAAGCCAAAGATGGCCGTTACCCGGTTCATGGGGAAATAATAACGCAATTTCAATGCCTTGTCAAGGGGAATGGCGACCAAATGTCAGGGAAAACTCTTCCGACCGGACTTTGTTCACTCCCCTAAATTGCCTTGAAGATATTAGTCGCAATTTAATCCATAAAGAGAATAAATATCGTATAAGTTAAAAAAACGGGGACATTTACCTAAATTATTGACAGATACGGCCGATTACTATACATTGGATGCTACCTGGAAAGACATGTGAGCTGTCGGCTCTTTCCCGGGTAAAGAAGCTCAAGAAACCGGAAGGGAGGTCGAAAAGTCGTTGTTCGACCCGTTGAAATAAAAAAACCGAGTGTTTATAGTTAAACATCGGATCATAGAAACATGCCTCCGGCTTTTCCGCGAGGGTCTTTGGAGTCCGGTAGGTAAAGGAGGAGAGATGGTAGACCTGTTTCTCATTGTTATCACGATCATTCTCATCGCGGTTGCCGTTATCGTAATCCGTGTCCTGATCGAGCTCAGGGAAGGCATCCACATTATGAGGGAGTCGGCACGGAAAACCGAAGAATCCCTCGTGCCCGTATTAGATGAATTGCGACTCTCGCTTCAGAGTCTGAGGCATTTGACTGACGATGTGGGAGATGTGGCGGACGATATGAAGGTCTTCGCGGGGTCGGTGCGGCAGGTCGGGCAGAACGTAAAGGCCGTTACGAACTTGGTGGAGAACATCGTCGAGACCTCTACCGTAAGCCTCGCCGGTATGAGGGTCGGCCTCAAAGTCGCGTCACGTTATGTGGTGAGTAATTTCTTCAGGAGAAAACAAACATAATCAAGGAGGTTTGACATGGCAGAGAATGAAAGTGGCGGTTTCACGGCCGGATGTGTACTTGCCTCATTTTTTATAGGGGGACTCCTGGGTGCGGGAGCCGCTCTTCTCCTCGCCCCCAAGACGGGCGCGGAGACGCGGGCCCAGCTCAAGGAACTGGCGGACGAGGTAAAAGGCAAGGCAGAGACATACATGGAGCAGGTGAAGGAAGAGGTCTCCTGTATGGTGGATAAAGGCAAAGAGATGGTGGAGAAGGGAAAAGACCTTTTGACCGAGCAGAAAGCCGTCCTTGCGTCGGCAGTGGAAGCGGGGAAAGAGGCCTACGAAAAAGAAAAAGAAAGCTTGCAAAAGACTAAGGCTCCCGGTAATCTATAATAACGGCGACCCGTGTATGCGGGTGCGTGCGGACATTTGCGTACGAAGGGCTTGAAGGCTTACGGGCCTTCAAGCCCCATTACATCCGGTTATCCCGGGGGAACAGAGTTTTTAAAGACCGGATGAACACGAGGGGGAGAGTGCTGTTGGGGAGTTTCGCGTGGCAATGGAGAGCCCGGCTGAGGGTTGACCGGGTACCACCCGTTCTGTGAGCGCATGGCGTCCCCGAACAGGTTTGCCACCCTCGCCATTTTCGTCGTAGCTGCTATTCTCGCGTATCTTACCTATCAGATGCTGCAGCCCTTCCTGTCTGCCATTATCTGGGCTATCGTTCTCTCCATAGTCTTCTATCCCGTGTACCTCCTCATCAGAAAAGGGGTGAAGCTGAAAAGTGTCGCTTCTCTCCTCTGCCTTTTTCTCATCCTTATTATTCTTCTCGGCCCTTTTGCATATTTTTCCTACATCCTCACTCAGGAAATATTCAATCTTTCCGAATACCTGAGAACTGCCCCGTCCGACCCCGTGACCAGCCTCCTCGAGCATCCCATGGTCAATAAAGGCATCACCAAGATGCTCAAGATATTCCATATGACTGAAGGTGAATTTACCAAGGCCGTGGCGGACAATCTCCAGGAGATGGGTAAGCAGTCGATGGGCATAATCAGGAGCGGTCTCGGAAACGCGGTTACCACCCTGGTCAACTTCGTCTTCATGCTTCTCTCTATTTTCTTTTTCCTCGCAGACGGCCCGGAGCTCCTGGAGAGGATCAGCACTTTTATGCCCTTTTCAAAGAGACAACGGGAGAGACTCCTGAAACAGACGCGGGACATAGTGGTATCCACGATTTACGGGGGCGTTACCATCGCGGTGATCCAGGGCCTCATGGGCGGGATCGCCTTCTCTATCCTGGGCGTGTCGTCGCCCGTAATGTGGGGGCTTGCCATGTGCATCTCCTCCTTTATTCCCCTGGTCGGCACTTTCGTCATATGGGGGCCTGCCGTGGCATATCTCGCGTTGCAGGGATTCTATTGGAAAGCACTGGTCCTATTCATTGTCGGCGCCATGGGAATCAGCTCGGTTGACAGTTTTCTCCGTCCCCTCATCATCAAGGGCCGCCTGAAGCTCCCCACCCTCGCCATCTTTTTCAGCATCTTGGGCGGAATAAAAGTATTCGGCTTCGTGGGCTTCATCCTCGGTCCCCTGGTATTCGCCCTCTTTATATCGGTTCTCGAGATACTACGCTATACGGACGAAGACGCCACGAAAGAGCATGCCGAATAGCCGGTCAGACAAGGGTCCGTTTCCCGGAGATGACCGCTTCGAGTGCCTTCCTGTCGAGGACTGTGATTTTTCTCCCCTGGACTTCAATTAAGCCTTCCAGGACCATCTTTCCGAGGATACGGGAGAGAGTTTCCGGAATGGTGCCCAGTAAGCTTGCGAGCTGGCCCTTGGTGATGTTGAGATGTACGTAATCCCTTCCCGACTCGTCGCTCCCATAGAGAAGATAGGCGGCAAACCTCTGGGGCACCTCCTTGAGAGACAGGTCTTCGATGAGGCGAGCGAAGTATTTCAGCCTCTGGGAGAGGACGGCAAGCATATTCATGGCGAGATAGGGGTCCTCTTTTATGAGGGATACAAAGGAGTCGCGGGGGAAGAAAAGGGCCTTCGATTCTTCCAGCGCCTCCGCGTAGGCGGGAAAGGAGGCGCCCAGAAAGACTGCTACTTCGCCGAAGGGCTCGCCCGGCTCGATGATGTGGAGGATCTGCTCCTTGCCTTCGAAAGAGAGCTTGTAGATCTTCATGCGGCCGAGATAGAGAATGTAAAGGCCCGCGGCAGGCTCCCCTTCGGAGAAGACGATCTCCCCGCGCTTATAGTTGAAGGTCTGGGAAATCCGCACGAGCCGCTCGATCTGCGCCTCCGGCAGGCCGCGGAACAGGGTGGCATTGGAGATGAAGGAGACGATTTTTGACATGATCAAGTGTATTGTAATGGAAAACGACGGCAATTGAAAGACGAATTGCGCGAGCGAGAGCCGGCGAGAGTGTGTCGATGTTCGTTTCCGGAAGATGGAAATACATGGTGCGGGCATAGAGCCCTTTCAGCCCCGTAAAAAGAGAAATAATGGAATTGCCCGTTTTACACACCATGATCCGTGTACCTGTTTCTTTGACGCCATTCACCACATCTTAGGAATTCGGCTGCAGCCACCGATAATTTACAGAGAAAGTCAGGGAAGAAAGAGTCGGTCGAAACACCGGCCAAGCCATACCTCACGGAGGATTGTATGAAGAGAGTGACCCTATACCGGATTGCATTTCTATTATTGGCCCTCGCCATTCTCATGGGAGCAAATACACGTCCCACCCATGGGAAAGAGCCTGAGAATATCGTGACCGCCCTTTATATCTCTTCTGACGGGACGCAGCTCACCGCTCGCTTTGATATAAAAGGCAGGAAGGTGATGGTCCGGCCCCCCGAAGGGAAAGAGCTGACCCTTCCGGAGGCGGTTTCGGCATCGGGGGCACGGTATAGTGACGGGAAAATGACCTTTTGGGAGCATCAGGGGAGTGCGACTCTTTTTAAGGGAGATGGGGTTGTCTTCAAAGGAAAAGAAGCCCCGGGGGGCGGCAATGAGAGGGCCGTCGGGGAAACAGCGCTGTTAGCCTCCTGCCGGCCCGTGGCGGACAGCGCACTTTGCGACGGTATCGCGCGGTATGCTTCGTTATTGAAAGAAACAGATAAGGACTTTGGAGACCCTCCTCCCGCAGAGCCTTTTGAATGTCTGCTCAATGCCGGTAAGGGCAGGGAGCCGGTAAATGCACCCTGCGCCAAGGTGGTGAAGAAGGTTATGGTGAAGGGGGGTTACGCCTCGGTTCTCTTTGTGCTCGCCCCGGTGGAGAAGAAATACGGGAAAATGACGGTCATGGCTGACGGCGCCCTCTATTTTTTCATGAAAAAGGATAAGGGAGCGTGGCGGGGCATTGACTGGTTTCTCGGGTCGGACAAGCCCGAGGTAAAAAAGAAGAAGGTAAAGGAACATGCCATACCGGCGAATGTCCTTACTGCGTTAGGATGGAACGTAGGGGAGGAATAGGGGGGAGTGAGGGCCAAACCCGGTCGATGACCGGGAGGCAGCACATATCATTGAGCCGGAAGGAAAATTTTATCGCCGCCCGGCTCGATTATTTATTGTATAAATAAAATTTTATCATTATTATTGTAGTATCGTTACACATTAATTGTGAAGGCACATTCAGATTCGCATCGCCCATAAGTGGAATATTTGTCGCGAAGGCAGGAGAGGCGCAAAACCGGGCAGGCGAGGGTGAAATGGCAGATCGGGCCACAGGGGGGGAAGGAGGCCGTCCGGAAGGCGAAAGGAAGAGGCCTGCCGGAAAAGGGACCTTTCCTTTTACCGTGAAAGAGGAGCGTCCTGCGGCCGGTAAAGGAAACAGATATGCCCCTTCTCGCGAAGAAACCAATTTTTCTGCGGGAGGATTCAGCGCTTCCGCCGGTGGACTGCAGACGGTGAGAGTGTTCTTGATTGGCCTGCCGTCTCAAAGCGGTATTGTCTGTGTCATCGGTCAGCACCTCGCCCCGAATCACAAAGAAATCATGCCGGGGATCCTTCAGGGGGGAATAAACCTGAAGGGCTGCCGCGCGGAGGGTCATCTCAGGGTCGAGTCGGACCGCATCCATACTACTGCGCCCCATAAGAATACGTCCATCTCGCACGGTTCCCCCCACTTCTTCGATATTTTCGTCATCCGGACCGATTCCCGGCTCGCCGCGCGCACAAAGCCGTACCGGACGAGGGACAACAGGATTGACGAAGGAGCGGCCACCTTTACGGACATGGCGCTCGCCAAGGAGCGGGAACGAAAACTACGCAGGACAACGCATACCGGAGAAAGGGCAATTAATGAAGAGGAAGGTAAAAGAGAATAATTTGCCTGTCCCAAGGACGCTGCGCCGTCGGGCGGAGGAGCGGCTCAAGGCGGAAAGGGTCGAAACCTTCGTGCCCCGGAGTACACTGGAGGGAGAGAGGCTCGTGGTCGATCTGCAGATCCACGAGATTGAGCTGGAGATGCAAAATGAAGAGCTTACCCGCGCGCGTCTCAATGCGGAAGAGTCGCAGGCGAAATATGCCGATCTCTACGATTTTGCGCCGGTGGGATATGTTACCCTCGACGAATCGGGCCGTATCACGGAGACAAACCTGGCCGCGGTAACCCTGCTCGGCGCACAGAAGGCGCGCCTCATAAAACGGCCTTTGCGCTCCTTCGTGCACCCCGATTTTCATGATATCTTTCATCTCCATGTAATGCAGGTACTCCGCTGGAATGAGAAGAGAGTGTGTGAGCTGGTCCTCAGGAAGGAAGACGGCACTTTCTTTCACGGTCAGCTGGAGAGCCTTCCGGTGCAGGCAAACAGGCACCGCGCAATCCGGATAGTGATCCAGGACATTTCGGCACGCAAGAAAGCGGAAGAGGAGCTGAGCCGGGCGAAAGAGAACCTGGAACAGACCGTGGCGGAAAGGACGCAGGAGCTGAGCCGGACTTATGAAAGGCTTGCCGTAGAGGCGGAGGAGAGGCGGCGCCTGGTGACGGCTATCGAGCAATCCGCTGAAGGGGTCCTCCTGATTGATGAGGCGGGTTTGAAGGTGGAGTACGCGAACCGCGCCTTTCTTCTGCTTTCCGGGTATGAGCGCGATGAATTCGTCGGCAGCGACGTGAGGATCTTAAGAAGCGGCGAGCGGGAAGAATCCTTTTACGAATTCATCCGTCTGGACATAGAGAAGGGTAATACATGGACCGGTGATTACCCGCTCAAAAGGAAGGACGGTGCGGTAATCCTGGTGGAAAAGAATATTTCCCCCATAAGGGATTCTTCCGGAAAAGTCGTATCCCGGGTAGTCACCTGCCATGAAGTGACGGAGAAGCGCCAGCTCGAGGCCCAGCTCCGGCAGGCCCAGAAGATGGAGGCCATCGGTACCCTTGCCGGGGGCATAGCGCACGATTTCAACAATATCCTGGCTGCGATCATAGGTTTCACTGAAATGGCGCTTGACGACATCCCATCGACGAGTCCCATGCAGCACCATCTGGAGCTTGTCCTGAAGAGTGGGTTCAGGGGGCGCGATCTGGTAAAGCAGATCCTCGCCTTCAGCCGAAAGACCGACTATCAAAGGGCGCCCCTCGCGCTGGAGCCACTCGTGAAAGAGACGCTGAGACTATTGAGGTCGTCCCTGCCTGCAACAATCGAGATAAGGACGCAGATCGAAACGATCAAGGATACGGTGATCGCGAGCCCATCCGAGATCCAGCAGGTGATCATGAACCTGTGCACCAATGCCGCATATGCCATGCGCCAATCAGGCGGCGAATTGACGGTGGCCCTGGGCGAAGCCCGTATCAGGCCCGGCTCGGAAGCCGATTTGAAGCTTCCGCCGGGAAAGTACATCGAGCTCACGGTAAAAGATACGGGAACGGGTATTGACCGGGAGGTCTTAAAAAGGATATTCGAGCCTTTTTTTACCACAAAGGAAGTGGGGCAGGGGACGGGCCTCGGCCTATCGGTCGTCTATGGTATAGTGAAGGGCTTGAATGGAGAAGTCGTGGTGGAGAGCACCCCCGGGATAGGCTCCGCCTTCAGGATTTTCCTTCCCAGGGGGGAAGAAGCGCTCGTGGCCGATGAGAAACATACGGCAAGGGTGAAGAGGGGTAAAAAAGAGCACATCCTTTTTATAGACGATGAGAAAATCCTCGCGGAGCTGGGGAAGAGCCACCTGGAAAGGCTCGGCTATGAGGTAACGGCCATGACCGACGGCATGAAGGCGGTCCGGTTGTTTTCAAAGAACCCCCAACAATTCAATCTCGTCTTCACGGATATGACCATGCCCGAAATGACCGGTCTTGACGTGGCAAGAAGCCTGATAGAGAAGAGGCCGGACATCCCCATCATTCTCTGCACGGGATACAGCGACGACATATCCCCTGAAAAAGCGGCAGCCATGGGAATCAAGGGGTTCCTGATGAAGCCCCTCTCGAGGGCCGAGCTTGCCACATCTCTGCGCCGTGTCCTCGATAAAAAACAGAAGGAATGACAAGGCGGAACCGCCGTTCCTTTTTCTAAACCGCCCCTCTTTTACCGGATACGTGGGATGGGAAGACCGAACTCCCGTCCCGTCGCCGGTACGACCACATTTCCGCGTAGAATGAAACCACAAAATTAAAGTCCCTGGAGCGACAGACGGTCCCGTTGGCCATGAATATTATGTGTCTAGCGGCGACAGTCGGGAGGGAGGCGAAGGCAATGTCTTACCGGAGAGTTATTCTTTTAGGGCCGGAGCCGTAGGGATCGTCTCCCTCCCCTCTGCACAGCCGGGAAGGAGGGCATAACGGCCATACTCGAAATAACGGCGCTCGTCGTTTCTCTTCTCCTCTTTCTGGGGTTGACCGGTTTTATCGTGGGCGCCTTCATCAGATCGACCATGGATGTGGACGATGAGGCCGAGCTCATCATCGACGGGCTGGAGGATACGAAAGCAAGGTGCAGGTGATCGCCTCCCGGGGCGAAGGGACCTATATCGCGCTTTTTCTATGGGCAATTCAATCTTTTGAAGTAAATCGAATCATATCGTGGAAAAAAAACGGCTTTTCATGTATCATTAACGGGCAGCCTTGCCTGCATTCAAGACTAAGGAGCCCATATGTCGAAACCTAAGGTGCTGATCCTCATCGGCAGTGATAGTGATCTTTCCGTGATCGAGGAAGGAGTCAGAGTATTGAGACAGGCGGGCGCGGGGGTGAAGCTCGATATCTCCTCCGCCCATAGAAATCCTGAAAAAACAGCCGAATATGCACGTACCGCCCGGGACCGTGGTTTTGAGGTCATTATCGCCGCGGCAGGTCTTGCCGCCCATTTGCCGGGTGTAATCGCGGCTCACACCACTTTGCCCGTTATCGGTATTCCCATGGGCGGGGGCAGCCTGAACGGGGTTGATGCGGTACTCTCCATTCTTCAAATGCCCACAGGCGTTCCGGTGGCCACCGTGGGCATCGGCGCGGCCCGCAACGCGGCCATCCTGGCGCTCCAGATACTCTCGATCAAATATCCTGCAGTGGCGGAAAAACTCAAAGAGATGAAGGCGGAGCTGAAGAGGGAGAACGACGAGAAGTCCGCCCGCCTCGAAGGCTACTCCGACAATTGACAAGTCAATCCGCCTTCTGATAAGGTGTTCCTTACATGCGTAACTCGATCACCGATGTGCCGGGCATTACGGTAGGACACGCGTCCGATTTTACGGGGTATACGGGATGTACGGTAATCCTCTGCGGATCGGGCGCGGTGTGCGGCATAGATGTCCGTGGAAGCGCGGCAGGCACCCGACAGGTGGATGCCTTGAGCGTCGGCCATATCGTGGACGAAGTTCACGCGGTACTCCTTGCCGGTGGAAGCTCGTTCGGCCTCGATACGGCGAGCGGCGTCTCCCGTTTTCTTGAGGAAAAAAACGTAGGTTTCGACGTGGGATCCGTCAGGATACCTATCGTGCCGACGGCGGTCATATTCGATATCTTTTTCGGCGACTCCAGGATACGACCCACGGGCGAAATGGGATATGAAGCCTGCCTCAATGCGGGAGAGTCGGTGGAAGAGGGGAGCGTCGGTGTCGGCGTCGGGGCCACGGTGGGCAAGCTCTTCGAAGTGGGGAGGGCGATGAAGGGCGGCGTGGGCACGAGCAGCGTGATTATGCCCGACGGCCTTATCGTGGGCGCCCTGGTCGTGGTAAACGCCTTCGGTGATATTATCGATAATGTCACGGGAAAAACAATCGTCGGGGCGAGGAAAGCCCCGGAAAGCCTCGAATTCTCAAATACCGTCGATGCTATAAGGGCCGGAGTGGTCAAAAAGCAGTTCGGCCTCGTCAATACCACTCTGGGTGTGGTCGCCACCAACGCCCGCTTCCAGAAAAGGGAGATCACGAAAGTAGCCCAGATGTCCCAGGGAGGGCTCATAAAAACTATAACCCCCGTCCACACCACTTTTGACGGGGACCTCGTGTTCGCCATCTCGAAAGGCGAAATCCAAGCTGATGTGAACAAAGTGGGCATTCTGGGGGAGTTTGTTATTGCCGAAGCGATAAAACGGGCGGTAAAGAAAGCCGATGGGTTCGGCAAGATTCCCGCCTTCAGAGATATTACCAAGGGCTGGAAGACCACCGGATGACGGGCCCCTTCAGGGCGTCCTGCCATGGAATGCCGGAAAGGAGAACTTAAGCGATGGAGAAAGTTGAGGAAGTCGCACGGGTAATTAAAGAAAAGGGTTACGTGGTGGGGTTTACCGGGGCAGGCATCTCGGTGGACAGCGGCATACCCGCCTTCAGAGGGGGACAGGGACTCTGGGAGAAGTATGACCCCATGGAATATGCCCACATACAGGCATTCCAATCGAACCCCGCGAAGGTCTGGACCATGCTCAGAGAGATGTCGCGCGTCATATTCGACGCGGAGCCTAGTCCCGCCCATAAGGCGCTCTCCGACCTGGAGAAGAAGGGCTACCTTAAATCCGTGATTACCCAGAACGTGGACGGACTCCATCAGGTGGCAGGCAATACGGACGTCATAGAATACCACGGCAATCACCGTTGGCTCACCTGTCTCGACTGTTCGAGAAGGGTGGCGCTCTCGCGGGACAATATGTCGATAACGCCCTTTCCCACCTGTGACCGCTGCAATACACCCCTCAAGCCCGCAGTGGTCTTCTTCGGCGAAGGCATACCCATGACGGAGATGATGCGCGCCAATGTCGAGGCGGGAAGGTGCGGCGTGATGCTCATTATCGGTACCTCCGGCGTCGTCTATCCGGCCGCCGAAATCCCCTATGCGGCGAAATCGAAGGGGGCGACTATTGTGGAGATCAATGTGGCGCCCACACCTTTCACCTCTTCCATCACCGATCATTATCTCGAAGGCAACGCATCGGAGATACTGCCCGGTATCGTTGCACTTCTCTGAGGGATCGCTCGATGACCGATACCTACAATGCCCATACATTTTGCGTCATTATGGCCGGCGGCAGGGGCGAGAGGTTCTGGCCCCTGAGCACCGATAATGCCCCCAAGCCTTTTCTTGCGCTCATGGGTGGTAAGAGTATGATTCAGCTTACGGTGGAGCGGGCATTGAAAATCGCGCCGTTGGAGAGGATTTTCATCGTCCTCGGGAGGGCCCACCTCGATATCGCCAGGCAGCAACTCCCATTCCTCGGGGAATCGAATTTTCTTGTAGAGGTCGAAGGAAGGGATACGGCGCCCTGTATAGGTTTGGCCGCCGTCTCTCTGCAATCAATCGATCGCGACGCGATCATGGTCACCCTGCCCGCGGACCACTACGTGCCGGACACGGACGGCTTCGTCCGGACCATTCTTACCGGCATAGAATGCGCGATGACAGGGGATTACCTCGTCACCATCGGGATCACTCCCACGAGGCCGGAGACCGGGTACGGCTATATCAATGCGGAAGAGCCTTTCGGACAGACGGGGGGACCCTGCTATAAAGTGAAGGGGATTGTGGAGAAGCCGGATGCGGAAAAGGCCCTTGCCTACCTTCATGAGGGGACCTATTACTGGAACGCGGGAATATTCATCTGGCGTGCCGCGGTGGTGCTCGAAGGCATGAGACGCCACATGGCGGAGCTTTACGCAGGGCTTATGGAGATGAAGTCGATCAGTGCCGAAAAAGGCGAGGCCGCGGCCAAGTCGATCTACCGGCGCCTGCCGCGCAAATCGATAGACTACGGTCTTATGGAAAAGGCGGAGAACGTGCTCATGGTGCCGTCCGGTTTCGTCTGGGACGACGTGGGCACGTGGACCTCCCTTCTCAGGGTCTTCGATTCCGACGAACAGGGAAATTACCGGGCCGGGGAGACGGAGTGCGTGGACACGGAGCGCTGCGTCATATACGGGGACGGTATCACGGTCGGCACCCTTGGAGTCTCCGATCTCGTCATAGTGGCATCCAGACAGGGAGTACTCGTGAGCAGTACGGACCGGGCCCAGGAAGTGCGGGAAATAGTAAAAAGGATCGAAGGCAGGAAAGAAAAAACTCAAAAACTGCAGTAGCCCGGCGGCCCCTGCGGTCCCCTCGCGGAGGAGCCGAAAGGAAACCTGATGATCTCCAAGACCTTTACTGCAACACTCTTCGGTATTGACGGCGCAAAAGTGGACGTGGAAGTGGATATTGCCTACGGGCTTCCTTCTTTCAGTATCGTGGGTCTGCCCGAGGCTTCCGTGAAGGAGAGCAAAGAGCGGGTAAGGTCCGCCATAAAGAATGCAGGCTTCGAGTTTCCCAACGACAGGATCACGGTGAACCTCGCACCGGCGGATATGAGAAAAGAGGGGTCCTCTTTCGACCTCCCCATAGCCATAGGCATACTCGCATCCATGGGAATTATGAAAGGAGAGGCGGTCGCCGACTATCTCGTGGCAGGGGAGCTTTCCCTCGACGGTCGGATAAAAGGCGTGAGGGGCATTCTGCCGGTCGCCATTCTTGCCGCGCGCGAGAAAATACCCCATCTTATCGTCCCCAGGGAAAATGCCGGGGAAGCCTCGATCGTTCAGGGGATTACTGTCTACGGGGCAGCCCACCTCATCGATATCGTCCATTTCTTCCGGAAGGAAGGGGACCTCGAGGTTTTCGAAGCGACCGGGGACGACGGGCCTGCCCCCAACCCGGACCATGGACTCAGCTTTTCGGACATAAAAGGCCATAACCAGGCGAAACGCGCCCTCGAGATCGGGGCGAGCGGAAGCCATAACATCCTCATGATGGGTCCCCCCGGATCGGGCAAGACCATGCTCGCCCGCCGCATTTCGACCATCCTTCCCCCTCTCGTCTATGAAGAGGCGATCGAGACCACGAAGATCCACAGCATCGCCGGTTTTCTCGACCACCAGACTTTTCTCATCAAAGAGCGCCCCTTCAGGTCTCCCCACCACACGATCTCCGATGCGGGCTTGATAGGGGGAGGCCACGTTCCCAAGCCGGGCGAGGTAAGCCTTGCCCATAATGGAGTACTTTTTCTCGACGAGTTTCCGGAATTCAGAAGAAACGTGCTCGATGCGCTGAGGCAGCCCCTGGAGGACGGAAACGTGACCATATCGAGGGTTAACCATTCCATCAATTACCCCGCCAGGTTCATGCTCATCGCTGCCATGAACCCCTGCCCATGCGGATACTGGGGCGATTCCCGCAGGTCCTGCGTCTGCAACGGCGCCCAGATAAGGCGCTACAGGTCCAAAGTTTCGGGACCCCTCCTGGACAGAATGGATATCCACATCGAGGTGCCTCCCGTCACGATAAGAGAGCTCTCTACGGATAAAGAGGAAGAATCATCGGAGGCAATAAGAGGAAGGGTCGCCGCGGCGAGGCGCATTCAGGAAGAACGGTTCAAAGGCAAGAAGATCCATGCCAACGGCCAGATGAACGCCAGAATGGTAAAAAAGCATTGCACCCCCACGGAAACCGGCCAACAGCTCCTGGAAAAAGCAGTTGAAAAATTCGCCCTCTCCCCAAGGGCCTATCACAGAATACTGAAAGTAGCCCGCACCATAGCCGACCTCGACCAAAAAGAGCACATAGAAGATGCCCACATAGCAGAGGCGATACAGTACCGTGCGCTCGATAAGAGAATTTCCTTGTAGGCACTCTGCCGGATTCTTCCGCAGCTATTTATGGGGCTTGCGTCGCCCCCTCCAACGGCAAAGCCGTAGGAGCCTCCCCCTCGGCTCGCAGAAGCTCGCTTCTGACCCTTGGACAGGGGTTGCCGTCCTTGTCGCGCTCCTCGATGTACCTTCAGGTACGCCGCCTAAAGCGCCTACTGTTGGCTGCGTCGGCTCCTCCTAGTCGCCTCAATCTGCGAAAGAAATCGACACAGTATATATTGGAGCAAGTCCACCGCACATGACTCTTTTCCCGTCGACTAACGACTGCCCCCTCTGCTGTTGACTAGCGACTAGCGACTAGAGACTAGAGACTTTCTTCTCCGGTATTTCCACCATCACCGATTCCCCTTTGGCGCATACTTCTCCTTCTGCGGAGAGGGTGAGGCTCAGGAGCACTTTTCTGCCTTTTATCTCTGTTACTTTTGCGCGGATTTCGAGCTCTTTTCCTATGGGGGTGGGTTTTATGAAATCTACTTTGATCGATGCGGTGACGAAGCGGGAGATGGTCTGCTCGTTGAGGGGCAACCCCTCGGCCCGCACTTTTGCGGCTGAGGCCGTGCCCGAGCTGTGGCAATCCATGAGAGACGCAATAAGGCCGCCGTACACATTTCCGGGATAACCTCCTGAATAGGCGGCATCGGGTAAGTAACGGCAGACGCTCTCTTCTCCATCCCAAAAGCTCTTTATTTTGAGGCCCTGGTGATTGAGGCGGCCGCATCCGAAGCAATGGGCGTATTGGTCCGGGTAATAATCCTGAACTGCTTTTGTATCCATTTCTCCTTTCCTTTCGTCGACGGACAAGGCAGGAGCCGTCCTCCGCCGGCACCTCCAGTAAAACCCATTAACGGCCGCAGTGTCAAGCGGAGATTGGATTCTCCCGCTTCATGACGTTGACAATGACGTTTTCCTGGTGTAAAATTTGAATGGATGAACGTCGTAATATTGTATACAAATAATAGAGATTCAGGTAGATTGAGATGATCAACGAGCCGCACAGGAGATGAAGGCCTCACAGGTTGGGGTGCGCGGGAAACATGTCGTGCCGGGAGCCGAAGAGTCCGGGGATCATCTCAAATTTATACTCACGGGGAGGTAAAGGATGAGTAAACCAAAGATTTTGCTGGTGGACAACGATATAGATTTCGTTGATCTCAACAAAGCTGTCCTCGAGAACAACGGGTTCGTGGTCGTGCCCGCGTTCGCGGGACGGGAGGTGATGGACAAGGTGCGGTTCGAAAAGCCGAACGTCATTGTCCTCGATCTCATGATGGAGAAACACGATACGGGCTTCGCGGTTGCCAAAGCATTGAAGGCCGATCCCATTTACCGGAACATACCCATTCTCATGCTGACTGCCGTGGGGGCCGAAACGGGCGCGGACTTCACTCAGGAGCTTGACGGTTATTGGATGAAAACCGATGATTACGCGAATAAGCCGTTAGCGCCGGAAGACCTGGTCACAAAGATATACGGGCTTCTCGCAAAAGCGAAAAAGGCCGCCGAGCGAGGGTATGACGAGGGAGTATTTTAACGGGTGTTCCCGGCAATAATGCATGTCGGCAATTATAACGGTTGATGATTGACAGACCACGGGTCCTGATAGTCGGCAAATCACGCGATATCTGCCAAAAATACCGCCCCGTTGCGGTGGAAGGGGGTCTCTCCGTCCATATGGCTGAGGATGGGAATTCTGCCTTTGCCATGGCCGCCAAAGAGGTCTTTGACCTCGTGGTGATCGATCTTTCGACCGGGGACCGGGGATTTCCCGGCCTCATCGAGCGAGTGACACAATCGGACCCGGAAACCGTGGTCATCCTGATTTCAGACATTGCCGGACCGCAGCGCCCATCCGACAGGACCGTGAGTAACGAGGCCTTCGAGTGCCTGAGAGCACCTTTCAACGCGGAGGAGCTTTCATCCGCAATAACCCGGGGACTTGCACGGAGGCGGTCGGCCGTCCGGGCAAGGCAGCTCACGGCCCTCTTCGATTCCATGGCCGAGGGGGTTTTCGTGGTGAACAGGGAGTCCAAGGTACTCCTTTCCAATCCGGCGGGACTCCGTATGCTCGGAATCAATGGACCGGTGCAGGAAGGGATGAGGATAGAGCAGGCCCTTGGACAACAACCGGGGCTTGCAGGCGCAATAAGAAGGGCCCTTTCGCAGGACTTATCGGGATTTGTGAGTATCACCGAAGAAATCGATACCGGAGTTTCAGGTGCGCCCTTGTTAATGGCCACTATCACGCCTTTCAGGGATTACCGGGGTGAGGACGGAGGCATAATCTGCACCCTTCGCGGAGTTGCGGCCCGGACGGGCACGGAGCACGTGAAATCCCAGTTCGTCTCCATGGTGACCCATGAATTGAGGGCGCCTCTGGCAGCGGTGGAAGGATATCTCACTGCGTACCTTACGGGCGCGGTGGGGAGCGACCCGAAGATCAACCGGCAGATGCTCGAGAGGGCGAGGCTCAGGACACATTCGCTCCTGGACCTGGTGAGCGACCTGCTCCAGTACAGCCGTCTCGATTCCAGGCGCGTCGAAAGAAGACGGGAGCTTATTAATCTGGCCGATGTGATCGTCGGCACAATGGAGCTGATGAAGACCCAGGATGAGAGCAAGGAGTTGAAGTTCAGGACCCATATGGAGGCAACTCTCCCTCTGATCGAAGCAAACAGGCTGGAGATGGAGCAGCTTTTTACGAACCTCATTTCCAATGCCATTAAATATAATGTAAAAAAAGGCATAGTGGAAATCAGCGCGGAGGTAAAAGAGGGGATGGCCGAAGTCAGGGTTTCCGATACAGGCATCGGCATCGACCAGGAAGACCTCCCCTGTATATTCGACGAGTTTTTCAGGGTATCGGGTCCCAAGACCAGGTATACCACGGGAACCGGTCTCGGCCTCTCGATTGTGAAGAAGATCGTAGACGCCCATTTCGGCACCATCAAAGTGGAAAGCGAAGTGGATAAGGGGACGACTTTCGTGGTGAGACTTCCTCTTGGAGCCGGTCGGCACGAAGAGGTGGACCGCGGCGGCCTCGGCGGGAGTGAATCGGAAACAGCGGGGGTGTGCGGGTGAGCGGCCCGATGAAGGCATCAAAAAAAGAAATTTTGGGAACACGATAACGATAAAAGAGGAGAGAACATGGCCAGAGAAATGAGACTTAATGAAATAGTGGAGAAGCGGCAGTTAGCGCCTTCAATCACACTTTTTAAACTTTATGTCCCTGATATTGCGAAGAAGGTAAAGCCCGGCCAATTCGTGGTGCTCCGGGCGGACGACTATGCGGAGAGGATCCCCCTCACGGTCGCAGATTTTGACCGGAACGAGGGCGTCATCACGATCATTTTTCAGACTGTGGGAACATCGACGCAGAAAATGGAGAAGTTTGAAGCGGGCCAGGCAATCCTGGATGTGGTAGGGCCCCTGGGGAAGGCGAGCCATATCGAGAAGTTCGGCACCGTGGTCTGCGTGGGCGGCGGCGTGGGTGTGGCTCCTGTCTATCCCATCGCAAAGGCCCTTCACGATTTCGGAAACGAGGTGATCTCCATAATCGGGGCCAGGAACAAAGAGATGCTCATCCTCGAAGATGAGATGAAGGCCATAAGCTCGGAGCTCTTCGTCACCACCGATGACGGCAGTTACGGCCATCACGGGTTTGTGACGGACGTACTGAAGAAGCTGATCGCAGAGGGCAAAAAGATCGACCTCGTGATCGGGATAGGCCCGGTGGTGATGATGAAGGCGGTGACCGATGTGACGAGGCCCTATAAACTGAAGACCGTGGTCAGCCTCAATACCATCATGGTGGACGGTACCGGGATGTGCGGGTGCTGCCGCGCCACCATCGGCGGCGAGACGAAGTTCGTCTGCGTCGACGGACCCGAGTTCGACGGCCATCAGGTCGATTTTCCCGAGCTGGTCCTGAGACAGAGGATGTATAATCGCGAAGAGCGGAGGGCCATGTGGGACCACCAGTGCAAGCTCGAATCCCAGGCCAAGCAGCTGAGGAAGACAAAAAAGCGGGAAAAGATGCCCGAGCAGAATCCGAAGGTCCGGATCCAGAACTTCGACGAAGTCGCCCTCGGCTATACGAGGGAGAACGCAATGCGTGAAGCAGCCCGGTGCCTCCAGTGCAAGAATTCGCCCTGCGTCGAAGGCTGCCCCGTCAATATCACGATCCCCGCCTTTATAAAGAAGGTCAAGGAAGGCGATTTTCTCGGCGCCATCCATGTGATAAAAGAGACCAATGCCTTGCCCGCCGTATGCGGAAGGGTGTGCCCGCAGGAGTCCCAGTGCGAGGAGAAGTGCGTCCTCGGCAAAAAAGGCGAGCCTATCGCCATCGGCCGCCTGGAGCGTTTTGCCGCTGATTTCGAGTCGAAGCAGGGCGACGTGCGCGCGCCCGAGGCGCCCAAGCCTACGGGAAAGCGGGTCGCCGTAGTCGGTGCGGGCCCCGCGGGTCTCACCGTCGCAGGCGAGCTGGCCAAGAAAGGCCATGACGTGACGGTCTTCGAGGCCCTTCATAAGGCAGGAGGGGTGCTTGTCTACGGCATCCCCGAATTCCGTCTCCCCAAGGCGATCGTGCAGAGGGAAGTAGATTACGTGAGCAAGCTCGGCGCCAAAATAAAGGTCGATACCATCGTGGGTCAGACGGTGACCGTGGACGAGCTGATGGCCCAGGGGTATGACGCGGTCTTCGTGGGCACGGGCGCAGGCCTCCCCTATTTCCTCAATATACCCGGCGAGAACTATAACGGCGTCTATTCAGCCAACGAGTTCCTCACGAGGGCGAACCTGATGAAGGCCTATCTCTTCCCCAATTACGATACCCCCGTCCGGGTAGGCAGCAGGGTGGCGGTCGTGGGCGGCGGCAACGTGGCCATGGACTCCGCGAGAGTGGCGAAGAGAATGGGCGCCGATCACGTCTACCTCATCTACCGCCGTTCCCGTGCGGAGATGCCTGCGAGGGCGGAAGAAGCCCACCATGCGGAAGAAGAAGGCATCGACTTCAGGCTCCTCACGAACCCCATAAAAGTTGTGGGAGATAAGAGCGGCTGGGTGACGGGTATCGAGTGCGTGCAGATGGAGTTGGGCGACCCTGATGCATCGGGCAGAAGAAGGCCCGTGGAGAAAAAGGGTTCAAACCATGTAATCGACGTGGACGTGGTGGTAGTTGCCATAGGCCAGGGGCCTAACCCGATTCTGGCCCAGAGCACGGAAGGCCTCGCCCTGAGAAGGTCGGGCAACATCGAGGCGGACACGGAAACAGGAAAGACAAGCAAAAAGGGCGTATTTGCGGGCGGCGACATCGTCACCGGCGCGGCTACGGTCATCCTGGCCATGGGCGCGGGAAGAAAGGCCGCGGCGGCCATGGACGAATATCTGAAAACCGGAAACTGGGAATAAGATACCGTAACAAAAATATACAGGAAAGGGGCCCTCCGTAAAAGGCGCGGCCCCTTTCCTCGCTTCATGAACTTCTTTGCGCGATTTCTTGCCGAAATACCTTGCCTGTTGTTGCATAACCCGTTAAAAATCTTTACTATATCTTTAAAATATGAGGCGCCGAGCGGGGCAGCAGACGGGCCGACTGGCGCCGGAAAACGAGGAGGTAGATGGGTGTCTCTAAAAGTGTGGCTCAAGATGACCGGCTTGGCAGTGGTAGCGGCAGCCCTTTTCGCGGGATGTTCGTCAACTCCGGCGCCCGTGACCGCCCAGCCCCAACCTTTGAGGGTCGGGGTGGCGCGCGAGTTCCCTCCCTTTGTGTTTCGGTCAGGTGATGCCTATGCGGGCGCGGAGGCAGATTTTGCGAGGCGTCTCAGCATCGCGCTCAAAAGGCCCCTCTATTTCGTGCAGCGGAATTTCGAAGACCTGATCCCTTCGCTCCTATCCCGTGAAATAGACATCATCATGGCAGGCATGACGATTACTGACGAAAGGAAGGTGAGGATCGCCTTTTCCGATTATTACCTCAAGGGCGCCCTTGGCATGGCCGTGCGCGCCGACCAGGCGGGTGAATTCAGCTCATTGAGGGAAGTTCTTGCCGGCGCGCAGGCGGTCGGCGTAGTGGGGGGCACCACCTCGGAAGCTTACGTGCGCCGCACTTTTCCTTCGTCCATACGGGTCCTTCTCCTGGGCAGGCCGTCGGATGCAGCCTACGAGCTGAAGGCGCGGAGGATCGACGTATATGTGGACGATACGCCGTCCATTGCGTGGCTCGCCTCTTCCAATGCATCTGAAATCCGGGGACTTTTTGAACCACTCGATAATACGACGTCATATTACGGCTGGGGTATAAACAAGGATAACCAGGAGCTTCTGACCCGGGCAAACGCCGCCCTGGACACGTGGAAACAGGACGGCACCCTGGATAGTATCCTACGCAGATGGCTTCCCTATCTGAAGACATACCGGTAGGCAATCACTCTTTTCGCAAGGAATGGAGGGTGGCGTGAATGAGCAGGCTTAAGGATTTGAAAGTGCCCGTATTCTGGGCGGAGGGGCACCCGGGAGAACTCGACCGGCAGAATTGGACGGTCGAAGTGACGGGGACCTGTAAAAAGCCGGGAACATTCTCATGGCAGGAGTTCTTATCCCTCCCTAAGACAGTGGCGGACACGCGCCTCACGAGTGTCACGAGATTTTCTGTAAGGGGCAGGTGGGGCGGCGTCAGGGTAGCCCATCTCCTCGATATGGTGGAGCCCGACGAAGGGGTGAGATTCATCCGCTTCTGGTCTGTGGGCCGTAAATACCATACCTCGATCCCTCTCGAGGTGGCGCAGAGGGAGAGAACCCTTTTGGTCTATGAATTTGACGAGGAATACCTGGACGAGGATTACGGCGGTCCCGTGAGGGCCTTCTGCCCCTACCTCTGGGGCTACAAATCGGCAAAAAGCGTTGTATCCGTGGAGCTCATGGACCATTACGTTTCAGGCTTCTGGGAGAGGCTCGGCTATCCCGACGAAGCGCTGATAGAAGCAGGAAAAGTACGGGACATGAACGAAGGAGGAAGATTGAGGGCCATACCCCCCGGTGAAGTCGTCACCTTCCTCGATTAGTTGGATGCGATCGACTTCTCCGCTATACTTCGCCGCCTTGTCGCGTCTTTTTACAAAGAACCCCGCCTCCAACGGAAGCGGGGTTTCAAATGATCGACAGATATTATTATCGCTTATTTGGCTGCCTTTTTCTTTGCTTTTGCTTTCTTCATCGATTTTTTTGTCTTTCCTGCCTTTGAAGCCTTGTCTGCCTTTTTCCCACCTATCTTTTCGACTTTGATGCCGTCTTTTTCATATCTTAACACTACCTTGTCGCCCGCCTTGATGTCATTTGCACTTGTATAGCCTTTCAGTCTCGCATTTGAAAGATCGAATCCGACGGCAGCGCCCTTACCCTTCACGGTAGCGATTTTCGAGACGCTGTCATAATTGGTGACGGTACCCACAAACCCGGCCCTGGCCTTAGCCTTTGCCTTAGCCTTTTTCGCCTTAACCTTCGGTTTCGCTTTCTCGGGAGCGGGGGCCTTATCGGCCGGGGCCAGGGCCTTTTCAGACGCGGGGGCTACCGCTTTGTCGGGGGCCGCGGCAGCTTTATCTGCAGCGGGCGCCTTCGCCTTGTCCTGCGCCAAGCCATGAGACACAAATGCAAGGGAAATAAGTAATGCGAGACCGAATAAAAAGACTTTCTTCATGCCCTACCTCCAATTAGAATTTAGTAAATCTATATTCTCTGTTTTAATGATTTGCAAGAAATAAGTCAATAACCAAATTTAGCGCAAAAGCCCGTTAATGCGTGTAATGCGTGTGAAGCGGCAGAGGCGGAAACTACTCACGGTAATTGTTATTCATGGTTTATCAGTTGTCATTGGGGATTGGTGACCTAATTATGAGGGGCTGCAGTCTTTCCCAAATCAAGGCGACAAGGAGGAGCGCGGTGAAGGCGTAGTGGAAAGCAGGCTATCCACTGATGCAATCGGCGGCGGATTAAAAGAATTACGCCCTTATTAAAATGAGGGGCGTGAGTTAGCTCGCACGGCGAGCGAGAGGGGAAGGCTCCGCGGGCTCTGCCCGTGGAGGGGGCGACGCAAGCCCCATTAAATTGTACGTCGAAATCGTGGGACGACGCAGGCAACGCGGAGTTGGGGAAGAATCCAGCCCCGCCCCGCTTAAAGTCCCAAAAATTGGATGGCCAGCCCGCACATGCATATCGTTGCCCCTGCCAGTGCATGGCTGAACCGCTCCAGGCGGCCCAGGGGGACGAGGTTAAGCCCCATGGATGAGACCATGACCATTCCCAGCATGGTCACGATAGTTACGACTCCAAAGACCGCAGTTACCCATATCACGCCCGCATAACTTCCCTTTGCGGCGGGATACATGAGGAGGGGGATAAGGGGCTCGCAGGGGCCGAATATGAATATGGTGAAGAGTATCCAGGGCGTGAGGTTCCTGCTCTCTTTCGGGGCATGGATATGGACGTGGTCCTTGTGATGGATATGGGTATGGGAATGAACCTCGTCGTCCTCGTGAAAATGTACGTGTTCATGGGGCTTGTTGCGGATGGCCCTGCGCACGCCCCAGACGCAATAAACGAGGCCGAACATGATCAGGGTCCAGCCCGCCAGATTCCCGCGAAGGGTTTCGAGAAAGGTGAGTTTCGTGACCGCTACACCCAGGGCGATGCCGAGAAAGCCCAGAATCACCGAGCTCAATACGTGACCGATGCCGCACAGCACGGTCACCCACGCCGTCATCGGCGCCGACCATTTCCTTGCCCTGGCCATGACGATAAAAGGCACATAATGATCGGGTCCCATAAGGGTATGGAAAAACCCTACGGAGGCGGCAGTCACTATAAGGAGCTTTAATCCCTCTGCAACATCGAGCACGTCCGGCACCCCCGCATGAATATTGGAGAAGTAAGAAACGCCCCATTATACCATTATGGTACCTGCAACACAAAACTTCAGCCTTCCCGGCCTCATGTCAAGTAATATGTGAGAAGGCGTCCATCCTGTCGCTTTCATCTCCCAAATTTGGATGCCCCTCCGTCATCTTGTGAGCCGAGCGGAACTCACGGGATCACCCGTGCAGTACTCCCCTCATCCCCCCGAAGGGGGCCGCCTTCTTTTTTGGTTTGCAATAGACGGTCTATTGTGGCAAAATATTACCGGAATCAGGGTATTTACCTCAGAGGGGCAATCGAAATATGGAAATTTACAGAGCAGACCAAAGTAACATCGGATCGGTTGATTTTAACAATCTCACTTTTGGCGAGGTCTTTTCGGACCACATGCTGAGTCTCGATTTCGAATACGGCCATTGGCTGACGCCCCATATCATGCCATTCGGCAAGATCGAGATTTTCCCGTCCCTTTGCTCTCTCCATTACGGTCAGGCAGTATTCGAGGGACTCAAGGCCTTTTACGTAAAGGGCGACTCCATCAATATTTTTCGCCCTGAAAAGTACCACGAGCGGTTCAACAGATCGTGCGCGAGGCTTTGCATACCCGGCATGGGCTTCGATCTTTTTATGGAATGCCTTGACGAGCTCATCCGGCTGGACAGGGACTGGGTCCCCAGGCAAAAGGGGTGCTCCCTCTATATCCGGCCCTTTGTCTTTGCCGCCGACAGCTATATCGGCGTCAGGGTCTCGAAGACTTATACCTTTATGATCCTCACGTCTCCTGTGGGCGCATACTACAAGGAAGGCATGAACCCGGTGAGGCTTATGACCTCCGGTGAGTATGTGCGCGCAGTCCAGGGAGGACTGGGCATGGCCAAAACTCCCGCCAATTACGCGGCGAGCCTGCTGCCGGCGGAAGAAGCCCATAAAAAAGGATTTACCCAGGTGCTCTGGCTCGACGGGATAGAGCGGAAATACGTCGAAGAAGTAGGCACCATGAATATTTGCTTCGTGATCGACGACGAGCTTGTCACTCCGGCCCTCGAAGGCTCCATACTTGCGGGAGTGACCCGTGATTCGGTCCTCAGGATCGCGAAAGACTGGGGAATCAAGGTTACGGAGAGGAGGATTTCGATCGACGAGGTCTTCACTGCATCCAAAGAGGGCAGACTGAAAGAGGTATTCGGCACGGGGACCGCCGCGGTGATCTCGCCGGTAGGAGAGATCGAGCACCAGGGCGCCCTTATCCGGATCAATGACGGAAAAACAGGCGATCTCTCCCAGAAGCTCTACGACGAGATCACGGGTATTCAGTACGGAGAGCGGCCCGACAAGTTCGGCTGGCTCCGGACCCTCTAGGCATCCTGATTCATACGTTCATTTCGCCTGATTCGGGGATGGGCCGATATGGCTTGATCCTCCGGATCGTCTCGTGCAAATTTTTGACTTGATTCACCATAGTATGATAAATTAGATGGGAATAAGGTGCCCGTTTCGGCGTAAGTGCTGTTGAAGCACGTCGGGGAAGGGACACACATTTAAGGGGGTAAACAATGGATCATTCGATAAATCATCGGTTCAAACTCCTGACTCTAGGAGTAGCGGTCTTCTTTCTTTTGTTCCTCGGTATGGAATCCCTCGCCCTCGCACGGGCGGGAGGAGGCCGGTCATCCGGCAGCACGGGTTCGAGATCGAGCGGCTCTTACAGGTCGACCTCTCCCTCAGGAAGTTATCAGCGGACCCAGCCCACGGCGCCCGCCCCAAGCATGGCGCGGCCTTCCGCCGGACGGAGCTTTCTCGCCGGTCTTGGCGGCGGTATGGTAGGCGGTATGCTGGGCAGCATGCTTTTCGGCGGACGCGGATACGCCGGAGGCGGAGGCGGCTGGGGAGGCGGCGGCGGATTCGGAATAGGCGACTTCCTGTTCCTCATCATCATCCTGGCGGTAATCTACTTTGTATGGAAGCATTTTAGGAATAAACGGGCCATGCAGTACAGCGGCACGGGAGGGGAGACCTTCGGGACGACATATGCGCAGGGGTACAGCGAACCCCTGCCGGGATCGGCCTCCGTACCGCCCCCCGCGCGATCGGACAATGTCTATGACGGCCTGCGCTATATCAGCCAGTCGGACCCTTCTTTTGACGAAGTCCGGTTCAAGGAAAACGTGGAAGACATGTTCTTCAAGATCCAGAGCGCATGGACGAAGAGAGACCTGAGTCCCGTGCGTCAGCTTCTCACGGGCCAGATGCTCACTACCTTCCAGGAGGACGTGAACAGGTACGCGGCAAACAAGCAGTTCAACCGCCTCGAAAACATCGCCGTCCGGCAGGTGGAGATCGTCGATGCGGTGCAGGACCAGGGCGAAGAATTCATCACGGTAAAGTTCCTTGCGAGCCTTCTCGATTACGTGGTGGACGAGACAACCAACCAGACCATATCCGGAAGCACGACCGATCCGGTAAAATTCCTTGAATACTGGACCTTCACGAGGAGGGTGGGCGACAGGAGCTGGACACTCGCCGGGATTTCTCAGGAGGGCGATTACTAAGGGTCCGAGATGACGATTACACCCGCCCGGGGCCGATGGCCCGGGCGGGTTTTTGCCATTATAGGGGCTGCCACTATAGGGGCTCACGTCGCCCCCTCCGATAGCAAAAGCTATCGGAGCCTCCCCCTCTCGCCCGCTGTGCGGGCTGGGCTGACGCAGGAGGATTTGTCTCTTTTCTATTTTTTGGCTTCAACGCATACACGTATGAATGCATCACACGTGCATTTTATAGGGGCTCACGTCGCCCCCTCAGCCGGCATAAGCCGGCCGAGCCTCCCCTTCTCGCCCGCGGTGCGGGCTAGGCTGACGCGGGAGGACGTGTTTCATTTCGTTTTTTACGGTTCAACGCACACACGCTTTACCGCATCACACGCGCCATTTATAGGGGCTCACGTCGCCCCCTCAGCCGGCATAAGCCGGCCGAGCCCCCCCTCCTCGCCCGCGGTGCGGGCTAGGAGACGCGAGAAGGATAAAATATATTGCTTGTATGCCTCACACGCATTCTCGTTTTCCGATTACACGTTTTACGGTTTCCGTATTACACGCATCACACGCATCACACGATTTACACAAGCTACTATTGCCGGGAGGGGAAATGGATAGAATAGATCGCGCGCTGCAGACCTTTAGAGAGGGGTTCAACTGCTCCCAGGCAATCGCGAGGGCTTTTGGCCCCTCCTACGGGCTTGAGGAGGATGAGGCCCTTGGGATCGCGGCGGCATTCGGCGGCGGCATAGCACGCACGGGCGGGACATGCGGGGCGGTGACGGGCGCCATGATGATTATCGGCCTCGCCTACGGCAAAAGAAGAGCGGACGACAAAGAATCCGTCGAGAGAACCAACCGCCTCGCCGCTGCATTCCTGGACCGTTTCGCCCGTCGCCATTATACGGTCACATGCAGGGAGCTGCTCGGGTGTGATATGAGCACCCCGGAGGGACTCCTCTTCGCAAAAACACACGATCTTCGTGAACAGCTCTGCGCCGCCTTCATAAAGGATGCCGCCGGGATTCTGGAGGAGCTCCTTTCCGGGGAAGGGGAGAGCACCCCCGGGAATGATCCTGCCTGTACGTAACGGGCGGTGCACACCGTCTCCGCCGGCATTATCTTTCTCTTAAGAACATTGCGGGAGGTTCATGTGGCCATAGGAAAGCTTGAAAGCCTTTCACCTTTTGAGATCCAGAAAAACCTGGAAGAGACTGCCCATAGCACCTGTCTTTCCCGTAATCGGAAGGGCGACCCCTGCAACGTGCTCGATGCGGGAAGGGCCAGCCCCAATTTCCTCAATACCGCACCCCGTCAGGCTTTGTCCCATCTTATCCTTTTCGCCTCCGAATGGGCATCAGGTCCGGGCGGGGGAGATTTCCTCGGTTTCAGGCACGAGAAAAGGGACCTTAACCGGGAGCTCAGAGAATACCTGGGACCTATAAAAAACCCTGGAGCGGAATTTCTCGATCACGCCCTGCGCTTTGCGGAAGAGGTCCTGGAACTCGATCCCGGCGACTTCGTCTATGAGCTCGCCGATGCCTCTCTCGGCGATTATTACCCTACACCTCCCCGGATACTTCCTCACGTAGAGAAATGCGTCGAAGCTTATCTCAACAACATCCTTTTTCCTGCCGGTGAAGCCCCTGAAGGGAAGTTTGCGTTCTTTGCCACGGAAGGCGCAACCGCCGCGATCATCAGCCTTTTTCGCTCCCTCAGGGCCAACAGGCTTCTCCTGTCCGGAGACCGGGTGGCCCTGGTGACGCCTACCTTTCCCCCTTATCTCGATATACCGGTCCTCACGGATTACGAGCTGGTCCGGATCCACATGGAAGTGGACCCCCTCTACGGAAGGCACATCCCCGATTCTGAGATCGAGATCCTGAAAGACCCGTCGATAAAAGTCCTCTTCATGGTAAATCCCACCAACCCCACTTCAACCTCCCTTTCCGAAGAAAGCCTCAGAAAGATAGGGAGATTCGTCCGGGAAGAGAGGAAAGATCTTATCGTAGTGACCGATGCCGTGTACGCTGCCCTCGCGGACGGACACCGCGACATCGCCGCGGAGATACCGGCAAATACGATCGTCCTTTTCTCCTATTCCAAGTATTTCGGGGCCACGGGCTGGCGCCTCGGGGTCGTAATGATGCAGGAGCATAACGTGGCGGATATGCTCATCTCCCGCCTGGAGAAAAAAGAGAGGACCCTGGCGGACAGGCGGTACGGAAGCGTCTCGGGCGACCCCGGCTCCATGAGTTTCATCGACCGTCTGGTCAGCGACAGCAGGGACGTAGCCCTTGTCCATACGGGCGGGCTTTCCTGTCCCCAGCAGGTCCTCATGTGCCTCTTCTCACTCTTCGGGCTTATGGAGGAGAACAGGACGTATAAGAAACAGGTCCAGGCCCTGCTCCTCAGGAGAAAATTGAACCTCTACAAAGGGCTCGGATTGGACCCCCCGGAAGATCCCCATGAAATCAATTATTACGTACTTCTTGACATTCCTGCCGTCGCGGAATCGCTGCACGGAAAACCCTTTGCCCGTTTCCTCAAGGCCCATCGCTCTGCCGAAGAATATCTCCTGAGCCTCGCCGGGAACAGGCTTACCCTTTGTCTCCCCGGGAGAGGCTTCGCCGCCCCTGCCTGGTGCATCAGGGTTGCCCTTGCCAATCTTGACGATCATGTGTATATCGCGGTGGGAAAAAATATCAGGGATACTCTCGAAGAATTCTATCACCAATGGAAGGCGTCAAAAACCTGATATGTCCCGGCAACCACGGCAACCTTATCATCCCGGGGGAAATCCTAAAAATTAATTGACAAAGCCTTTTCCGGCGCCTATCATTGTATACAGAGAGGGAATTGGACCGTATACGGACCGCAAATCGGTTCCTTCCTGCACAATGGGCCATAGTATTGATTTAGCAGGATTCTTCCGGCATACGTATACCCCATCCCGCTCCCAAGACGCATAAAAAGCTGCCCTAAGACGGGATGCAGCTAAGAGAAAGAGGAGGTAATCATGCATACTACCATCGGCGCAGTACAAAACAGCATCAAAACCGCCACCGATATCGCCGCATTGCTTCGTGAGAGCAACCTGTCGTTTCAGCATACCGAGCTGAAACTGAAGCTTGCCGACCTGGAGAGGACCCTGGCGGAAGCCAGGGGTGAGTTGGCCGAGATCCAGGAAGCGATGTCGTCGAAAGATAAATATATTTCCGAATTGGAGACCGAATACGAGGCCAGGAACAGGATGGTGATACACCTGTTGAACGATTGATTGTGCGCCGGCTCTCCCCATCGGGACCGTGGCGCAATTATAAAGGTATATGATTCGTGGGGGGGAGGTTTCTCGCCATGATCTTTAGGCCTTGCAGACCGAAGGGGGCAGGGCCTGAAAACCGGCGGCATTACCGGGGCCGATGATTATTGATTGGAAGTCGTCTCAGTCCCATACTTCGAGCATGGCGATTATAGTTTCCCTTATCTCATCCGTTACCTCAACCGCGGACATATGGGGTAATCTCAGGCAGAGCAGCGTATGAAGCTCTTCGTTGGTGAGTTGTGTATGGTCAGTCTTCATCGATATGCAGGTGGGCGGCGGCTTTCCGTTACTCATTTTTCGTGCCTCCATGGCATATATCATCCTTTACCCTCCCCTCGTATTTATCGATAAACAAGCAAAGGCCATGCCAAATCCCTTCTTGTTTATAACTTTAGGGAAGCAAAGCCTTTTTCTGTGGGTCCGCGTATCATGATGCCTTTGCTCCGGACAAGTTCGTCGAAAGGGGAAAAGAAAATCGACCATAATGTCGTATTGGCCCGGGCCCTGGGGGGGGGGGGGGGG
>DASXUJ010000028.1 GCA_036504895.1 Syntrophorhabdaceae bacterium | reverse complement strand
GAGATAATGTCTCCCTTCGTAAGGCATATGGCCTCGAAATATGCGGATTTTACGCCCCGCGAAATAGTTATTGCGGATCTGATAAAGAAAGGGAAGTCCACCAAGGAGATGTCCCGGCTCCTCACGCTTTCGACCCGCACCATCGACATACACCGCTATAATATAAGGCGGAAACTGAACTTAAATAAGAGAAGGGTGAACCTCCAGACTTTTCTCCTCTCCCTCGCCTGAGCCGGCTTCAATACCTAAAATCTATAGGTATTAATTAAGCATATTATTGATATATGAATATTCTTCCGTACCTTCTACAATAGAAGGATAATATCTCCTTCCATTGTGTTATGGCACTGTCTTCCCGGGCCTCCGGGTCCGGGAAGACCCCCCTTGCGAGGTAATCCGTCTCCGCCCTATTTATCCCCGATCAGCCCTTTCTCCGAAAGACAGAAAATGGCCGAAAACCGCACCGATTAATTGAACGCGAACCCTTGGTTTATAAGGGTAAAACGCTATTTGTGAAATTAGGGACAAAAATAGATTGACTAACGATAACCCTTATGGTACAAAGTGGGAGATCAATAAAGTATATGGCGGCCTCAGACGATAAAAAGGACGTGCTCAAGGCGCTCATGGCCTTTGGTTCACTGGGCCTGGAGATGGGATTGTGCGTCGCCCTGGGCATAGTAATAGGATACTTTCTTGACAAGTATTTCGGGACATACCCTTACCTGTCGTTTTCGTTTCTGATGATTGGGATTTTGGCTGCCATGAAAGCGGTTTATACGGCAGCCAAAAAGATGGAAAAGGAGAATGAAAGAGACAAGCATAAATGACATCGAACGGGTAAATGTAATCGTTCTTGTGCTCGGGTCGATATTATCCGCAGTAATAATGAGAGAATTCAAATATTTCTTCAGCTTTGCCGTAGGAAGCTCCATGATGACCCTTAATTTCAGGTTCCTGAAAAAAATAATAGAAGGTGGGTTCGCGAACGGGACTATAAGCAAGAAAGAAGTTGTCATTAAACTTCCGATTAAATTTCTCGTTCTTGTAGGGCTTGTGGCTCTGGTGATGGCGTACGGGGATATAAGCGTGGCGTTTTTTCTTATCGGCCTCTCCACTGTCTTTATATCCATTGTAATCAGCCAGGTCATATCCGTTTTCAGCCCTGCAGGGAAAAGGAGGCAGAAGAATGGAGCATGAGGCATTTACCTGGGCGTCCTTGATACCCGGTCTCAAGGGGTTGCCTGCCCATGTGTCAAACGGGATTATTGCGTCGGTCATACTTCTGGCGATCGTGATCTTGGGGTATAGACAGCTCAAGAAATCCGAGGACGATGTGGTGCCGTCGGCCAAGTTCAGCTTCGGGAACCTTGTTGAAGTAATGGCCGAAGGCGTGTCGGGCATCATCGTGGATACCATGGGGCCAAGAGGAAAGGAATTCGTCCTCCTCGTGGGAACCCTTGGGCTTTTTATCCTTTTTAACAACCTTGCCGGTTTCATCCCGGGATTTCTTCCCGCCACGGATAATGTGAATACGACCTTCGCCTGTTCCCTTACCGTGTTTGTGATGACCCATTATTATGGCGTAAAGGAACATGGCATAAAGTACCTTAAGCAGTTTATGGGACCCGTGGGCTGGCTGGCGCCCATTATGATCCCCATCGAGATTGTGGGTCATATCGCGCGGCCTCTCTCGCTCGGTCTCAGGCTTTTCGGCAACATCTTCGGCGACCATTTGGTTACCGGCATCTTCTTCGGCCTGATTCCCTTTCTGCTTCCGGTGCCTTTCATGGCTCTCGGTCTGTTTGTTGCCTTCGTGCAGACCTTCGTGTTCATGATGCTGGCGATGGCATATTTTTCTGGGGCTATTTCCCATGAGGAACATTAAATAACAATACGAAAGGAGTGGGATTCAAATGAAAAAAGCTCTATTAGTCATGATGCTTCTCGGGATTTTCGTAAGTCTCTCCGTAACGGTCGCAATGGCCGCTGACGAGGGAAAGGGTCTTGACTCATCCGTCAAGCAGATGATCGCCCTGGCCGCCGGCCTGGGTATCGGTATTGCGGCAGCGGGTGGGGCAGTTGGCCAGGGTAAAGCTCTTCAGGGAGCTCTCGACGGCATAGCCAGAAATCCGGGAGCATCAGGAAAGGTCTTTACGCCGATGATCATCGGTCTGGCAATGATCGAGTCGCTGGTTATTTATTCTCTCGTCGTATCATTGCTCCTGTTCTTCAAGCTCTAGAATGCGAAAGGGGGCGGACGCCTCAGTCCGCCCCCTATTTTAGAGTAAGGGAGAGGTGTCCTGAAGCGGAGCATAGGCTTTACGCTTCAGGGCTATCCCAGCAGTAGGGCCCCTCTCATGACGGCCCCTGCGTTATTTTCAGCGCAATTCCCCTGAGGCGGTATGGCGAAAGGGGGAAGGGACGTAACTCCGGTGTGTTTCAGTGGCGTCCGGAGCGCCTCATTTATTAATTCCCTTCTTTATATCCTGTGCGCACCTGCAGCGACTACCTGCCAGGGCGGTTCTGCGCTTTGACAAAACCGGCCCGGGACGGTAAACTATCGGGTGGCAAAGTTTACCATCGCAAGTGACTATCAATTAAGCGGCGATCAGCCGGCGGCCGTGGAGATGCTTTCAAAAAACCTTGAAAAGGGCGCGCCTCACCAGGTACTTCTCGGGGTGACAGGCTCGGGAAAGACCTTTACCATGGCCAATGTGATCGAACGCGTCCAAAGGCCAACCCTCGTTATCTCCCATAACAAGACACTTGCGGCGCAGCTTTATGGGGAATTCAAGGGCCTCTTTCCCGACAATGAAGTCCATTTTTTTGTAAGCTACTATGACTATTACCAACCCGAAGCATACCTCCCCCAGTCGGATACCTACATAGAAAAGGATTCATCGATTAACGAGGAGATCGATAAGCTGAGGCTGAAGGCTACGAATGCCCTTTTCGAAAGAGACGACGTCATTATCGTGGCGAGCGTCTCGTGCATCTACGGCCTCGGTTCTCCCGAGGCGTATTACGGCATGCTCCTCTACCTGGAGGAAGGCCAGCCGGTCGACAGGAGAATTATCCTCGATAAACTGATCCAGTGCCAGTATGAGAGAAACGACCTCGATTTCTACAGGGGGAGGTTCAGAATAAGAGGCGAGAATATCGATGTCTTCCCTGCCTACGAGGAGGACAAGGCAGTTAGAATAGTGCTCGACGACCGGGGAATCACGGCCCTTTATCATATCGACCCGTTGCGGGGAGCCATTACGGAGCGCCTGAAACGGTGCACCATATATCCCACCACCCATTATGTAACTCCCAGAGAGACTATCGAGCGAGCCGTGACATCTATAGAGGCGGAGCTTAGAGACCATTTAAAGCTGCTCAAAGAAGGGAATAAGCTGCTTGAGGCGCAAAGGCTCGAGCAAAGGACGAATTATGATCTCGAGATGCTGCGGGAGATCGGGTACTGTCAGGGCATTGAGAATTATTCCCGTCATCTTACGGGAAGGTCTCCGGGGGAGCCGCCGCCCACGCTTATGGATTACTTTCCTGCCGATACCATCGTGATGATCGACGAGAGCCACGTAACAATACCCCAGCTCGTGGGAATGTATCGGGGCGACAGGGCCCGGAAGACTACGCTCGTGGAGTACGGATTCCGCCTCCCTTCCGCCCTCGATAACAGACCTCTCATGTTCGAGGAATTCGAGGCAAGGACGAAACAGGTGGTCTACGTCTCCGCGACGCCCGCCAAATATGAGTTCCAAAAAGCAAGGGGCCATATTGCGGAGCAGATTATCCGGCCTACAGGGCTCATGGACCCGGTCATCGAGATTCAACCGGCCAAGAACCAGGTCGATACACTCCTTACGGAGGTTCAAAAGGTCATCGCGAATAAGGAAAGGGTCCTGGTTACGACTTTGACCAAACGATTTGCCGAGGATCTCACCGATTATCTCCTTGATAAAGGGGTCAGGACGAAATATCTCCACTCCGATGTCGATACCCTGGAAAGGATTGCCATCGTGAGAGACCTCAGGATGGGCAAATTCGACGTCCTCGTGGGAGTCAACCTCCTCAGGGAGGGGCTCGATCTGCCGGAGGTCGCCCTCGTGGCGATTCTGGATGCCGATAAAGAGGGTTTCCTGCGCTCCGAGACTTCCCTCATCCAGACCTGCGGACGGGCCGCGAGGAATCTGAACGGACGGGTCCTCATGTTTGCCGACAAAATAACCGACTCCATGCGCAGGGCACTCGATGAGACGAACCGGAGAAGGAAGATCCAGCTGGAGTATAACGAGAAGAACGGCATTACTCCTGAAGGCATCAAAAAATCGGTGGTGGACCTCCTTTCGTCGATCTATGAAAAAGATTATTACACCATACCGACAGATGAGCTTGACGAAAAGGGTGTGACCGAGCCGAAGAAGCTCTCGAGGATGATAAAGAAGCTGAGAAAGGAGATCTCGGAGGCGTCGAAGAGATGGGACTTCGAAAGGGCCGCCCAGTTACGGGACAGGCTCCTGAAGCTGGAGCAGATGGAGATCGCCCTCTGAAAAACGTGCGGGATGGATCGCAGGGTGTGCCTGCGGTCTTACGAGATGGAGTCCATTTTATAATGGTGGCCTTTGATTAACGAATCGATGCTCGGGGTCCTGCCGGAATCGTCCGGCGTCTATGTGTTCAGAGACCGGGACCGGAAGATCCTTTATATAGGAAAAGCAAAAAACCTGAGAGACAGGGTGCGGAGCTATTTCCGTGAAGGGGGAAAGAACGCAAAAACGGAACGTCTCACGATTGCGGCGGAGTACGTGGAGGTCATCCTTACAGACAATGAAAAGGAAGCCTTTCTCCTCGAGAACAACCTGATAAAGGAGCACACCCCGAAATATAATCTCGTATTGAAAGACGACAAGACTTACGTCTCTCTGAAGCTCACGGTTCGGGATCCTTTTCCTGCAATCTACGTGACACGCAAAATAAACGAAGACGGCGCCGAATATTTCGGCCCCTATCCCCACGCCAGGGATGTGAGGGATGTATTGAAGGTCGTTCAGACCGTGTATCCTATCAGGCGATGCCGGGACACGGTTTTCAGAAAAAGGAAGAGGGCCTGCATGCTCTTCGAGCTCGGTAAGTGTCTCGGACCTTGCTCCGGCGCGGTGGACGAAGGAGCATACGGAGAGATTGTGGGCGAGCTGAGAGATTTCCTCTCGGGAAGGGATGAAAAAGTACTTAAGACCCTCGAAATTAAAATTGAAACTGCAGCGGCAGCCTGGAGATTCGAAGAGGCGAGAGTATTCAAAGAGCGGTATTTAGCCATCAAGGGGATGGTGGAGAAGCAGAACGTCCATGAACACCTGGGAAAGAACCGCGATGTGTGGGCCTTTGTTCAGGAGGGCGACGGCTTCAGGGCGGCCCTCCTCATTTTTAGAAAGGGGCTCCTCCTGTCGAAAAGAACTTTTAAAGATCATTCCGGGGCACTGGAATTAGAGGACGTCTTCTCTTCTTTTCTCTTCCAGTATTACAGTACGCGGCCTGTGCCGGAAGAAATCATCCTGTCCGAAGAGCTTCAGGATCTTGCGCTTCTCGAGAGATTCCTCAAGGAACGCAAGAGGGGGCCTGTTAAAATGTACGGCCCCGGGGCGAGAATCGCGCAGGAGATGCTGCCCATGGCGGTTGAAAACCTCCATGAACCCGAGCCCGTTCCTCAGGGGAAAGCCTTTGCCCGGGCCCTTCATCTGAGAAAAGAGCCGGCAAGGATCGAGATCTATGATATCTCCCACACAGGGGGCAAAAACCCTTCCGGGGCGATGGTGGTGTTCGAAGGATTCAAGCCGAAAAAAAGTGATTACCGTGTCTTCCACATAAAGGAAGCTCCTACTCAGGACGATGTTGCCATGATGGGCGAGGTAATAGAGAGGAGAATGAAAAACGAGAAGCTCGGACCTCTCCCGGACCTGATCATTATAGACGGAGGCAAAGGACATCTGTACGCGGTAAAGAAGATGCTCGGCTCGTTAAATATGGATATTGAAACCATAGGCATCGCCAAGGCGCAGAGAAGAAAGAGAATGGAAGACCTCATCTATCTTCCTCAAAGGAAGAATGCCCTTCCCCTGCCGAAGAACTCGCCTGTCTTCAAAGAGATCGTAAGGATGCGGGACGAGGCCCACAGGTTTGCCATATCGTCTCACAAAAAATGGAAAAGGAAAGAGGATCTCGCGTCCGACAAGAGCACGAAAAAGGATGGGTAACCCCTTTCTATCTTGTTAGATAATACGTACGTTTTTATACCGGACCGGACGGGTTCCTTTCCTCAGAAATTTTTTTTGATTTCTTTCCATCAAAGGTTGTTGTAAATTATGGATTGGTGGGGAATAGCGGACCGCACCATGATGCTCTGCAAGGGGCTTATTTAAATCCATCACATTGAAAGAGGGGCGCAGTGAGGGAAAGATCCGGTCCTCGGCAGCCGATACATTTCATCTTCTTGATTATCGCGGTAATAATCAGCCTTCATATATCGATGGATAAGGGCGGAGCCGATCCCCTGCCTTCCGGTTTCGTGGATGCCCGGGAAGTAATACCGGACCTCGCCCTCGACATCAGGTATAGAGGACCCTATAATTTCGTGGGCGAAAGGATCGACGGTTATAAGGCCCCCAAATGTATCCTCACCAGAAAAGCCGCGGAAGCGCTCAAGAAGGTGGAGGAGGATTTGAAGCCGTTCCGGCTGGCTGTGAAGGTATACGACTGTTACCGGCCCCAGAAAGCGGTCGATCATTTTGTGAGATGGGCCCGGGATGTGAATGGCACGAGGATGAAGAAGGAATTCTATCCTCTGGTGGATAAGAAAGACCTTTTCAGGGATGGGTATATTGCTGCAAGGTCGGGCCATACGAGGGGGAGCACGATCGATTTGACCATAATTTCCCGGCACGGACCGAAACAGGAAGAGTATGAACCCGGCCGGAGATTCAGCGAATGCTATCTTCCGGCGGATGAGCGATTCCCGGACAACAGTGTGGATATGGGCACGGGGTTCGATTGTTTTGATGAAAGGGCCCATCCCGCCGACAAGAGAATAGGGCTTCAACAGAGAGTGAACAGGCTTCTTTTGAGGACACTGATGGAGAAGCATGGCTTCGCCCCTTATGATAAAGAATGGTGGCATTTTACCCTCAAGGGGGAGCCTTTTGTCGACACTTACTTTAATTTTCCCGTGGAATGAGGCGTCAGCTCCGGCCGCTGAAGGAGCGGTGCAGCGGTTATGACTGCCTGTAATTGATTATGCATGAAATATTGAATGGTGGAGGTCTGTGATGATCCGTAAGAGTTTCATTTGTCTTGCCCTGTGTACGCTTTTCCTGTGCAGTGGCGTCCTTTCTGTTTCAGTGACGGCCATGGGAGCGGAAAATACCGAAGTCCTGATCGGCGGCCTTTTTTCCGTCACGGGAAATTTGAAGACCCTCGGTGAAAATAGTAAAACCGCGATGGAAATGGCGGTGGCGGATGCCAATGGCGCGGCCCAGGCCGCCGGCTCGCCGCTACGGTTCAAAGCGGCCATATACGATACCGGTCTCGACCCGACCCGCGCACTGGATGGGATCAAGACGATGGCGGGAAAAGGCGTGAAGTTCGTGATTGGTCCCCAGTCGAGCGAGGAGCTCGTAGCAGTGAAAAGCTTCGCCGATTCCTCGGGAATATTTGTCATCAGCCAATCGAGTACAGCCGGCAGCCTCGCGATCCAAAAAGATAATATTTTCCGTTTCTGTCCGACCGATGAGGTCGAGGGGGCGGCGATTGCCACCTTTATGAGGAGAGACAGGGTGAAGGTCGTGATCCCTGCATGGAGGGATGATCCGGGAAATGACGGGCTCCAGAAGGCGGTGAGGAAGGCGGTGGTTTCCATTGGAGGAAAGGTCACGGAGGGGATAAAATATTCCGCTTCGACTCAGGATTACGCTCCTATCGTGAATGGCCTTGCCGCGCAGGTGGATTCGGCAACAAAGCAAACCGGCTCAGCGTCCGTAGCGGTATATCTGGCTGGTTTCGATGAGGTCGCGGCCATATTGGCCCTTGCCTCCGACAATCCCGTCCTCAGGACGGTAAAGTGGTATGGAAATGACGGGGCCGCCTTGAGCAAGAAAATTTTGGATAATCCAAAAGCAGCGGCTTTCGCGGAAAAGACCAATTTTCTCTGTCTCATATTCGGAATCGAGGAAAATTCAAAGATAAAATGGTCATCCGTTATCTCGAGGATCGAGGAAAAGGCAGGGAGGCTCACGGATGCCTATGCCCTGGCGGCCTATGATGCGGTAAGGGTAGTTGCCGCGACCTACGTCAAAATGGGCGGCAAGGTCGATAGCACGGAGGAATTGAGGAAGACCTTTGTCAGCACCGCCAACGGGTACAGGGGGACCACGGGAAGGACAACCCTCAACGGGGCAGGAGATAGAAAATATGGGAATTACGATTTTTGGGCAGTCCGGAAAATGGGCGACGGATACCAATGGAAGCTCACGGGCAGCTATGAAGCGGAATAGGGGTTAAGAAAAGAGGAGCAGTGCGAAATGTTCGTAACGGTTGTTCCCGGAATGTAAAACCGGAAATTGAGTTCGACCGGTCGGTGAGTGTGGGAGAAGGAGTGGAATGATCAAAAAAGGACAGGCAGGATGTCACGGAATGGGGCCGGCCACAATATGGCCTCCAGTCCTGTTTTTCATCCTATGCTTCTTCTCTTCTTTTCCTTCAGTCCTGTTCGCCTATAATCCTCTCGATGTCTGGCATGCCAGGGTCCTCCCTGCACAGGCCGCGTATCCTTATCATGGAGCCGCCTTTAATGGCAATATGCTGGTGACGGTGGGGGAGCAGGGGACGATCCTCACATCGAGTGATGGAGCAGAATGGGCGGTGGCGACCTCGGATACGAGGAACCGCCTGAACGGCATATGCCATGGGGCAGGAACTTTTGTAGCTGTCGGATGGCTGGATACTGTCCTCACATCATCAGACGGCGCCACCTGGGCACTCCGGTCAACGGGCAGCGGTTACGACCTTTACGGCGTGAGCTATGGTAATGGAGTCTTTGTAGCCACGGCAGGCTCCAAAGGCAAGGTCCTCACCTCTCCCGATGGTGTAACATGGACCCCGCAATCTACGGGAAGCTCGGAGTTCCATATAGGCGTAGCTTACGGCAACGGTATTTTTGTGGCAGTCGGCACCGGCGGCTCCGTGTATACCTCGAGCGACGGAGCTGCCTGGATGAGCCGGTCTTCCGGCGTGGCCGATCGCCTTCTTGCCGTCACTCACGGCAACGGCAATTTCATTGCAGTGGGGGAAAACGGGGCAATCCTAAGCTCTTCGAACGGTTTTGATTGGACGGTGCGGGCATCGGGGAGCGATGTGATCCTCTATGGCGCCGCATACGGCGGCGCCTATTATGTGGTGGTCGGCTCGGCAGGGTTTATTATTACGTCCCCGGATATGATTACCTGGACCTTCCGTTCGTCGGGGACGGCTCAGGACCTCTACGGCGTCACATGGAATAGTGCGACCTTTGTCGCAATTGGGGCAGGGGCCGCCATGATTCAGTCGGATACCTTTGACAGGAGGGTCTCCATCTCGAAAACCGGCACAGGCTCGGGTAATGTGACAAGTGTTCCTTCGGGCGTCGATTGCGGAAACACGTGTGTCTCAAGCTTTCCGGCCGGCATTGCGATCACCCTTACCGCCTCTCCTTTGAACGGCGGCAGTTTCACGGGCTGGTCGGGAGCCTGCTCCGGCACGGGAACCTGCGGGATCACGCTCGACTCCGATGCTTCCGTAAGTGCCGTTTTTACCGCTCCTGCAACGGGAAGATTGAGTGTGGCTGAAGAGGGGACAGGTGTGGGGACCATAAGAAGCGCCGATGGTGGAATAAGCTGCGGCGCCTTTTGCTCTTCCGTCTATGACTATGGTACGCAAGTGATTCTCACGGCGGCCCCGTCTTCCGGCTCCGCCTTCACGGGCTGGTCGGGTGTATGCTCGGGCACGAAATCATGCGTGGTGACCATCGATTCGGATAAGAGTTTGACCGCCGCCTTCCATGCAGCCGACAGCGATCCTTTGGACAACTGGCACAGGAAGACGCTCAATACTGTTGAATTCCCGCTTCATAGCGTTGTTTACGGAAACGGCACGTTTGTGGCGGTGGGCTACGAGGGCGTTGTTATCAGCTCGGTAGACGGGAGGTCGTGGAGAAAGGCGCCGTCAAGGACCAAAAAGTATATGTACAGTGTTGCCTACGGCAATGGTCTCTTTGCGGCAGTAGGATGGTCGGGGGTGATCCTCACGTCCCGCGATGGATTCGTATGGACGAGAAGATCATCAGGTCTCACTTCCGACCTTTACGGCATTACCTTTGGGAATAACCTTTTCGTGGCAATCACCGGGCAGGGCGGCATGGTTCTGACCTCGCCGAACGGCATCAAGTGGACCAAAAGGTCCTGGGCCTCATATGACGTATTGATGAGTATTACATATGGAAACGGCACTTTTGTCGCCGTGGGATGGAATGGAAGCATTTATACATCTCCTGACGGCTCCGCATGGACACCGATGTCATCGGGAACAAGGGTAAGGCTTCTATCCGTCGCATACGGCAACAGCACATTTGTGGCAATCGGTGAAGATGGTCTCATCCTGACCTCATCCGATTGCGTCACGTGGACGCCCCGAATCTCCGGGACAAGCGTTCCCCTTTACGGGGTCAGCTTTGGAAACGGCCTATTCGCAGTCACGGGTGGCTCGGGTATGATCCTGACCTCAACGGATACGGTAAAATGGACGGGCAGGGCATCTAATATATCAAGTGATCTATATTCAGTCTGCTACGGGGAAGATATGTTCGTAGCCGTGGGTCTTTCCGGGTCCGTGCTCAACTCTCGGGACGGAATCGAATGGGCTAATCCTTTCCGGATAAATTCAATAATATCGATAAATAACGTCTTCATTGCCGTGGGAGATTCTTCCATGGTACTCCTTTCGCCTGACGGAGACCAGTGGGCGTGGTGGTCGTGGGGTGGAGGGGAGGACCTCTACCGGGTGACTCTGGGCCAGGGCCGTGGGTTCGTGGCTGTAGGGAAGTCGGGCGCGATAGTCTCCTCATCGAATGCGATGAAGTGGGTCAAGAGGCACTCGGGGACCGATCAGAATCTCCATGGAGTCGCATGGGGAAAGAAATTATTCGCCGCAGTCGGGGCATCGGGAACAATCCTTACGTCGGGAAACGGCGCTTCCTGGACGAAACGGCGATCACCGGACGCCTCGTCCCTTTATGATATCGCCTATGGAAACAATGTCTTCGTTACGGTCGGTGAATCAGGGACTGTCCTGATTTCTTCAAACGGCATCACATGGAGTGTCGTACCATCGGGCGTCGACAGGGATCTCCTTGGAATAACCTATGGGAATTCATTATTTGTGGCCACAGGGAAAGATGGTGTCCTGCTCACTTCTCCGGACGGAGTAGCCTGGACCCCCCAGAATTCGGGGAGCACCGCATTTCTTTACGGCATCGGATGGGGAAATAACACATTTGTCGCGACAGGGGGATCCGGAGCATTGCTGACGTCTCCTGACGGTCTCACCTGGTCCTCCAGGGTTTCGGGCACGGGAGTGACATTACGCGGCGCTTTCTACGGCGGAGGGTCATTTATTGCCGTGGGAGATGAGGGGACGATCCTTCGCTCCGACCCCATGACCCTTCCTGCGGGTTCCGGGAAATAGAAGATTCCCTCAAGAAACTGTTTTATTCAGAGAGACCGGGATTCCACACCGGATGATGCTCATGCTTCTTCTTCTTCTTCTTCTTTCTCCATCCCGTCCTGAGTCTCGATTCGAAGTGCTTTCGCCTCCACCAGAACGAGAGCCACCTTGTGTCTCGCCAATCCCAGGATCCTGCTGAATGTGGGCCGGGAAACACCCATCTTTTTTGCCGCCTCCTCGTGATAAAGGCCCTGATGGTCGGCAAGGCTGATCGCCTCGAATTCGTCCGGCTTCAGAGAGATCTCTTCAAGGCGGGTGAGAGGAACGCCTCTCGGCTTGAAGTAGACGGCGTGGGGGATGCAGTTCATGCATCGGCATTTCCTGGGTCGGGCCATGGGTTTATGGTAAACACAGGCCCATCACAAGTCAAGTTAAATATTCGGCCGGAAAAGCATTGCATCGGCTGTTCCGCATATAACATTGATCAAATTCATTGCGCGGAGGAGACATGAGGGAGAGATTGGCGTTAGTTTCGGTATCCCTGTTCATTTGTCTGTTCCCCTGGTTTATTTCCAGCAGCGCGACTGAGGAAAGCTCCTGCATGAAATGCCACACCGATGCGCAGATACTGAAATCCCTCGCCAAAGCCCCGGTCGTACAAGGCGGAGAAGGCGAAGGGTGAGCGGGCTCGCCTCCGCCAGTTAAGGCGGATGAGATTTAAAGGGCTATCTGGTCGACAGGTCCCTGATCGGCAAAGACCCTCATCTTTCGGATGGGTGTACTCCATGTCATAAGGGAGACGGCAAAGGGGCAACAAAGGAAAAAGCACACTCGGGCCTGGTCGTGAGACCTTCGGACGATCTGAAGACATGCGGGGCCTGCCATGAGGAAATCGCCGGTACATACAAGACCGCCCTTCATTACACCACAATGGGGCAAAAACATGGAGTTTCCGCCAGGTTTTCAAAGAGCGAGAAAAAGACCTTCGATGAAAGGGTCTTTCAACAGTCATGCCGGTCCTGTCATGCATCCTGTGGGGACTGTCACGTCAAGGGTCCATCAATAGGCGGTGTGAGCATCGGTCTCATAAAAGGGCATAAATTCGTGAAAAGAGATGAGGGAAAGACCTGCGCCTTCTGCCACGGCGGCAGGGTATATCCCGAATTTACCGGTGAATACGGGGGTACGGCAGATGTGCATTATGAGAAGGGCATGATCTGCCTCGATTGCCATTCAAAAGCGGAAGCCCACGGGAACGGCCGCTCGTATCAATCGAGAAGGAATTGCCTGATAAGCCGGCGTGCGTGAAATGCCATAAGACGGGTCAGGAAAAAAACGAGAAGGCAAGGTCCGCCCATATTGCCCATACGGCAAAAGTGAGCTGCCAGGCATGCCATTCGGCGGCCCCGTACCGTAACTGCTTCTCCTGCCATCTGAGCAAAGGGGCGACTTCCCGGCCTGATTTCATACTCGGACTCAGCCCGCGGGACAAGGGCCTCGTCACCACCCTGAGGACCGTGCCGGTGGTGAGGGATACCTTTTCGAGCGTGGGGATCAATATGGAAAATTTCGATAAAGTACCCAATTATTGGGATACATCCCCTCATAATATAAGGAAGAGAACCGAAAGGACCCGCTCCTGCGAGGTATGTCATGTCGAGAAGAAGGGGTTTCTCACAAAAGAGAAGTTGATCCCCGATGGCTCCAGGGCGAATGATGCATTATTATATTCTATAAAACCCATCAAAAAATAGGAGGACATGAACTGGGTTATAAGAACGTGAAGACTATGACGGGGCAATGGAAGAATGGGCAAAGGACACCCAGGCGCCCATGGTGAAGTATAGCTGGTAAACCCGGACTACTTGTAGAAGACGGGAGAGGGACAGACGTTCACGAGAGGGTCTTCCTGTCGGAATTCCCTCTCGTCTTTTATTCAGCGCTCTGCGCTTTGCGATAGAAAGCTGCCCCGTCTTCCGTCAATTTGCGGCGGGACAGGGGGTCCATATATAATTGATGGCCTCCGTCGTAATACCGGACGGTAATGCGGCGCCTTAGGTCGGCATCGGGACCCATTCGGTTGAAACTATATTTTGCGGCGAAATAGGATGTGACCAGGTCATAATACCCGCCTGCCATAAATACTTTCAGAAAACGGTTTTGATTAAGTGCCATGGCAAGGCTTGTGGTCGTATTGACGTAACCACTATCCGCGGAGCCCCAATTCCATTGATGATAAATCTTGTCCGAGATGAATTCGTAGGGCAGATCGCTCTCCCATTTCAGCTCCCCTCGCAGATAATCGTTGCAGGCCGAGAGCATGGGCGCCGTCACTTCAAACATGCTCGGGTCCTCCATAAATTGCTCGTAGCGGTAATTCGCGGTAAAACGCGAATCGTAGAGTCCCAGGCGGAGGTTCCTTTCATCCAGAAGTTGGCCCGCAAAGACCCTCCTGTCGATACGAAGGTTGGAATTTCTGATCGTGAGATGTCTCAGGCCGGTGTAAAGGGCAAGTTTGTCTACGATTTTTTCTCTCTCGGCAGCCGTAAGAGTATATCCCATTGAAAGGGCCGGCAGGTATTCCTGAAGCGCAAAAAGCTCTACCTCTGCCCGTGTTTTCGCCGGATCAGCTTTGAGAGCGGGAGAGAGTTTTCCGTGATACTGCGAGGCGGCAGTATAGGCGGGCAGAAGAAGGGCATAAAAGAGGTCATTGTCGGGACCCGGCAAAACGGATTGAAAATCGAGTACGGTCGAGATGAGGACGATTCCATTAAGCGCCATGCCCACTTTGTCCTGGAGGTACTTCGAAAGACCTGCCGCCCGGGTAGTGCCGTAGCTTTCGCCGGCCAGGAACTTCGGTGAAAGCCATCTCTCGTAGCGGGTAGTGTAAAGGCGGATGAACTGCGCCACTGACTCGATATCCTTTTGAACCCCCAGAAAGGCCTCTGCCTTTACACCTTCCACGGGTCGGCTGTAACCCGTGCCAATGGGATCGATAAAGACGAGGTCGGTAAAATCGAGCCATGTGTCATCGTTAGTTGTCCACCCATAGGGCGGAGGGACCCCCTTTCCCTCATCCGAGAGGATCACTCTCCGGGGACCCATGGCAGCCATGTGAAGCCATACGGACGCTGCCCCCGGGCCTCCGTTGAAAGAAAAGGTAAGCGGTCTTGTCCCCTTCTCCGTGCCCGGCTCCTTTATATAAGAGATAAAGAAGACGTGGGCAACGACCTTTCCGGATTCATCACTGAGGGGAAGGTACCCCGCAGTAGCCGTATACTCGACGGTTTTGCCTTTGATAGTGATGGAATGGCGGGTTACCGATGGCTTTTGGTCCCACGGCTGCTTTCGCGTATCCTTCGGCTCCTTTGCGGGCGGAGAGTCGCTCTCTATTTTCCGCGCCCCTTTGTCGACGCCCCCTTGAGCCCCGGCGAAAGGAGATAAGGGTCCGACGATAATGAATGCCAACACCGCTATAACAAAAAGAATACGGCCTCTTATGGTCATGGTCCCCTCTCTCCCGGAATTATTGAGATACCATCAAAATACCCGAATCCGATTGGATATATGGATCGGACCGGTGACTTGTTACAGTTCTAATTATAATACTTAAATGATCCGGAACAGAGGAAGGGGATAAAGAATGTAAAGAGAAGGGAGGAAAAAGGGGGAGGCAAACTCCCCCTTCGCATCAATATTACTTCTTGTCGGCGGGAGCTGCCGCTTTGTCGTCTTTCTTGTCAGCCGCTTTCTCAGCTTTCTTCTCAGCTTTCTTCTCAGCTTTCTTCTCGGCTTTCTCAGCTTTCTTCTCGGCTTTTTTGTCGGCTTTCTTCTCGGCGGCTACCGGTTTCTCAGGGGCGGCGGCAGGCTTATCCTGCGTAAAACCCGTAGATGCGAATACAACGCTGATCATAAGTGCGAGTACAAACATTACAACTTTCTTCATTTTGCTTCTCCTCAAGTTAGATTTTGACTACAAGGGTAACCGTTTGCATATCTGATGCCACACAGAACTATCGGCTAAATCCCTAAAATGTAAGAAAGAGAGGTTTTGTGGGTATCAGTTGATTCCGTGAAATAACGAATAGTGATCGATTTTTTCGTCATATCAAGAAATAAGGCTCGTCTCGCAGGATCATCGGATAGAGATCGTATGCGATCTCCATACTCCGGCGGAAGGATGAATGGACCTACGGATATCAATGCGGGAAGAGGTCCCGGGGTGTTCCCGGAGAGGGCCGGGGATGAGGACAGCACGAAAGGGGCCCGCTCAACTGAGTTCGGAGTCGATCCTGAAGAGACCCTCTTCATGGGCGATGGCGACTGCTTCCCCGAATTCCTCCCTGGTGACCCTGCGGGCGAGAGGCGAGCCGGGCGGAATGAGATCGCCACAGGGGTAATACTGGTTCATAATGTTCACGTACGTAGCCGTCGATATCCGGCCCGCGAGAAAACGCATGGCTTCACGGGTGCCGGCAAGGCCGGCCGGAAGCACGAGGTGACGCACGAGAAGGCCACGCAGGGCCATCCCCCGGTCATCTATAATAAGATCGCCCACCTGGCGGTGCATCTCGAGTATGGCCTTCATTACGACAACAGGGTAATCGGAGGCCCCTGCATATTCCCGCGCAGCATTCCGGTGGAGAAACTTCAAATCGGGCATATAGATGTCGAAAATGCCGTCGAGGAGTCTTAATGCCTCGACTGAATCATATCCCCCCGTGTTGTAGACGAGAGGCACGGAGAGGCCCCTTTCAATCGCCTCCGGCAGGGCCTTCAATATATGGGGAACAAAATGGCTGGGGCTTACGAAATTGATATTATGGCAACCCCTCTTCTGGAGGGAGACCATGATGGAGCTTAGCTCACTGAAGGAAATTGCTTCTCCCTCGCCCAACCTGCTGATACTATAGTTCTGACAGAAGATACAGCCGAGATTGCAGTAGGTCATGAATATGGTGCCAGAGCCGTGCATGCCCACCAGGGGTTTCTCTTCGCCAAAATGGGGGCCGTAGGACGATACCTCCGGCAGACCTCCTGCGCGGCAAAAACCTTTCTCCCCAAGGGTGCGGTCTATGCGGCATCTCCTGGGGCACAGGTCACATTCCTTCAGGATATGAAAAGCCTGCTCGATGACGGGCGGAAAACGTCCTTTTTCGTACGCGTCAAGATATGACGGTTTCATAAACCTTCTTCGCCATCTCAAGGGGTGGTCGTGAGCTTTCTTAGCCTTTGAAGCCCCGAAGCCTCAGGGAGTTGGTCACCACGGAGACGGAGCTTACCATCATGGCCAGGGCGCCGAAGATCGGCTCCAGTCGGATGCCGAAAAAGGGATAGAGGAGGCCGAAGGCAATGGGGATTCCCAATATGTTATAGATAAATGCCCAGAAGAGGTTTTCTTTAATAATCCAGATTGTCTTTTTAGACAGCTTGATTAGGCTCACCAGTCTTATGAGTTGGCCTTTCATGAGCACCACGTCCGCAGACTCTATGGCGATATCGGAGCCCTTGCCCATGGCGATTCCCACGTCGGCGCCCGCCAGGGAAGGGGCATCGTTTATCCCGTCACCGACCATGGCGGTTATGCCCTTCTTCTTATACTCCTCCACCACCTGAGCCTTCCGATCGGGGAGTACGCGATACTGATAATCCCTTATCCCCACTATTTCCGCAATCGTCGCGGCCCCGGCCATGCTGTCGCCGGTGATCATGACGGTTTCTATACCCATTCGGGCAAGCTCCCTGACCACCTCCGCAGCTTCCTCCCGGACCACGTCACTAAACGTGAGGATGCCGATGAGGCCTTTATCACCCCAGACGAGGACGGGAGAGGAGGCCTTTTTTTCCTTCTCGTGGTATATATCCTTTGCCGTGCCGTCCAGGGTCCTGCCCGACTCCTCGTAGAGGGCTGCGTTGCCCACCCGGTAAATGTTTCCCTCTATGCTCCCCTGAATGCCTTTGCCTGTAATCGCCTTGAAATCATCGACTTTAAGGGTGGGAAGGGCAAGAGGCTCGGCCTTTTGCCTTAAGGCCTCAGAAAAGGGATGTTCGGAATGGCGCTCCAGATTATAGGCAATACTCAACAGGTCGTCTTCGGAATTTCCTTCAAAGGGTATGATATCTGCGAGGGTGATGACCCCTTTCGTTAAGGTGCCGGTTTTGTCGAAGAGCACATACCGCACTTTATTGGTTACCTCGAGGGCCTCCGCACTTTTGATGAGAATGCCGTTCTTGGCGCCCGCGCCCGTCGATACCATTATGGCAGTGGGAGTTGCGAGGCCCAGGGCACAGGGGCAGGCGATAATGAGGACGCTCACGAAGGAGAGGATAGCGTTGGTGAGCCGGGGCTCCGGTCCCACAATAAACCAGACCGCAAAGGCAAGGATTGCGATGACCATGACCGTGGGAACAAATACGCCCGCCACCTTGTCCGCAAGGCGCTGCACGGGAGCTTTGGTGAACTGGGCTTCCTCCACGAGACGGATCACTTTGGAAAGGACCGTATCTTTTCCGACCCTGACCGCTTTGATGGTAATCGAGCCTTTTCCCGTAATAGTCCCGCCTATGACTTCATCCCCGGGCCCCTTGCTTACAGGCATCGATTCACCGGTGATCATGGACTCATCCACGTGGGTTGCCCCCTCCAGTACGGCGCCGTCGATAGGGACCCTTTCGCCCGGCCTCACGAGTATTGTGTCGCCCACTTCCAGGGCGTCTGTAGGCACGCGGACCTCATTGCCGTCTTTAAGGACTATGCAGTCCTTCGGGGAAAGTTCGTAAAGCATCTTTATGGCCGTATAAGTCTTGGTTTTTGCCTTGGATTCGAGATAGCGCCCAAGGAGGATCAGAGTAATAATGACCGCGCTCGTATCGAAATAGGTGACAGGCTTGATTCCGGCGGATTCTATCACGTGAGGGAAGAAAGTGACGAAGACGCTGTAAAAAAATGCGGATGAAGTGCCCACCGATATTAGGGTATTCATGTCGGTAGTCAGGTGTTTAAGGCCCTGAATCGCGGAGCGGTGAAAGCGGAGGCCGAAATAAAACTGGACCGGAAGAGTAAGGATAAGAAGAACCACGTCCGGGAGGACCATCCACATGGAGAAGAGCATGATCACTGCGCTCAGGCACGCGGAGAAGATGAAGCTCCTTTTCAGCTCCGCCTCCTCTTTCCGCGCGCGAATGGTCACGTCGGCTTCGAGGTCTACGTCGTAGCCGATGTCCCTTATGAGGCGTATCACCTCTTTGAGCTCGATCTCCCTTTTCGGGATAATGACAGCCTTCTTGAGGGGGAAATTGACCCGGGCCTCACCCACGTCCGAAAGTTTATTCAACTCCCGCTCGATCCGCGCGGCACATGCCGCGCAGCTCATCCCTTTTATGGGTAGTTCAATTTTGTCGGGCATCGGGCCTCCTCATACTACATTGCGGACTTGTAATCCCCGGTTCGAGCCGGGAGCCCGGGACGAGCGCCGGAGTCTACACTTTACGTGCAGCACCGGTTAGCTGCCGCAGCACCCCGGGTGACTGCAGGTATGGGCAGACGCACACGTATCGGGTGATCCGGAGCAGCCATCAGGAGCGAAGGACGACCGGCTTCCGCCCATGGAAACATTCGCCGCTGACATTAGCTTGATCAAATCGGAGCCGCCACAACTCCCGCAGGGGGGAATATCTTCTTTCCCGAGTTGGAGTACCTCCGTCACCGTTCCGCATTTTTCACATCTATACTCGTATATCGGCATTTTTACACTCCCTTTTGATCTCCAGGACACTGCATTCCCAGCAATCCCTTAATGTGCGCAGCCGTGGCCCTGGTCATGGCCGCCACAGGCATGTTGAATCAGCATTTCAGGCAGACCCGTGGTCACGAGAATGTCGAGATTCTCTTTCACCGTGGGAGCGACCGCGCGAAACACCCGGATACCCTTTGAATTCAGGCCCCGGATGGCCCCTGCGCCAATTCCGCCCACTACCACGGCATCCACGTCCTGGCCTCCCATCGCCATAATAGGATTACACGCTCCATGAACATGATGCAAGTCTTTATTGTCTACCGCAACCGCCTGGTCCGCCGTGGTGTCGACCACGATGAAAGCCGGTGCGGAGCCGAAATGACTGTAGACGCTGCTCTGAAGCCCCTGGTCTTTTTCAACTGCGAAACATACTTTCATGAGAAATCCTCCGTTGATGTTTTATTGTAAACCTTAACTCGAAAAATAAATGCCCTCGAGGTTGAATCCTCTATTCCATCTTGTCGTCAAATCAAAAATCCATTTTTTTAATTATAAACATATGCTCATAATATGTCAAGGGCAGTAGCTGCTGTTTAAACTTGACTTTTTGCCGTGATAATCTTATGAACACAGTAATTGCCGCATAGGAAATAAGAGAGGGAGGTCATCCATGGAAAAGGGCATAGAAGGGAAGGGATGGAATCCCTATCTCGCGGGGGCGTTGACGGGTCTGCTCCTCATATTCTCCGCCTGGTTTACGGGCAAGTATATAGGGGCATCGACTACTTTCGTCAGGACAGCCGGCCTCATTGAGAAAGTATTCGCTGAGGAGCGGGTACGAGGAATGGAGTACTTTATAAAGGAGACACCGAAGATAGATTGGCAGTGGATGTTCGTTGCCGGCATCTTCGCCGGCTCTCTTATCGCCTCGGCTACTTCAGGGAGTTTTCGTGTGCAGGCGGTGCCGTCGAGATGGGAGGAGCGTTTCGGTCCGGGGAAGATGAAACGCGGGATCACCGCCTTTGCGGGAGGGGTTGTTGCCATGTTCGGGGCCCGTCTCGCCGACGGGTGACCGAGCGGACACGGGCTGAGTGGTTCACTCCAGCTTTCGGCAAGCGGTTACATATCACTGATTTGCTTCTTCGTGGGGGGACTCATCGTGGCGAACATCCTCTACAGGGGAGGGGTAAAGAGATGAGCGAGCTCATGTACGGCCTTATTACGGGTGTCATTTTCGGGTATTTACTTCAGAGGGCGCGGGTGATCCGGTATGATAAGCAGCTCGGGGCGCTTCTTCTCGAAGATATGACGATAGTGAAATTTATGTTTACCACGATCCTCGTGGCCATGGTGGGAGTCTACCTCCTTAAGGACCTCGGACTGGTGAAGCTGGCCATAAAGCCCACGATCCTCGGGGCAAATATAATAGGAGGCCTCCTTTTCGGCGCGGGCTGGGCCCTCTTCGGGTATTGTCCCGGCACTTCCCTGGGCGCCCTGGGCGAAGGACGGTGGGATGCCGTCTGGGGAATTCTCGGAATGCTCGTGGGAGCGGCCCTGTTTTCCGAAGCGTACCCTTTAATGAAAGGTAATATCCTGAGCTGGGGCATGTACGGTAAAATCACCCTGCCTCAGATCTTCGGGATCAACCACTGGGTTGTGGCCGCAATTCTCGTCATCGCGGGAATTGCCATGTTCCGATGGTTTGAAAAGAAGGCATTATAAAACGATTAAAATGGATCATCGTAAGGGAGATAATTGATTGTGATAGACAGATGGATAGAAGAGATAAAGAAGAATTTCGATCCCGATGAGATAGGCATGATGCTTGCCCATAATGGAATAGTCAGGGGAACCTCGAAGGAGGGCAGGCCGGTAAAGGGCATGATCCTCTCCTACGATAAAGAACTTCTTGAAAAGACGGTAAAAGAATTCAAAAGAAGAGAGGGAATTGCGGAGATCAGGGCGTGGATCAACGAGGGGGAGCTTTACGTGGGCGATGATATCATGTTCCTCCTTGTTGCGGGAAGGTTTAGGACCGATGTGCTGCCCGCCCTCCAGGAGCTCCTTTCCGTCGTAAAGAAAGAGATAGTCCACGAAAAGGAGATTGGCTGATGCAAAAGAAACCGGGGCTAAGTGTGTCGAACGAGAGGTCTCCCGGGATGAAGGGGCGTAAATATACTCTCGCCCCACCACCGTACTCGCGGTAAAAACAGTGTCTCGGCCATAATCCTCTCGTATGCATCTATAGATCGGGAAATTACTGGGCATGGGTGATGATCCATAAGGAGTGACGGCGAAGTCAATTAATACTGAGGAAATGCACTAATAAATCGAACGTATCCTTCCGGTCCTTTTATCTATGATCAATTTATCTACAAGAGTCCCGTCGGGCTCTGTAATCTCGGCAATATAGAACCACCTTCTTTCGACGGTAATCGCAACCTGCAGGGTCCTCGACGAGCCGGCAAAATACTTCTCTATGGCCTGTTTCGCCTCTGCGCTGTTTTTCACGGCTCTTCTGCCGCCGTAAGGCCCCCAGTGGCGTCCGGGGCAGGAATGGCCGTAAGGCATCCCTTCATACCATCCCGGCTCCCTCGGCTGGGCCCGGGAAGGCAGAGGCATAAGGATCGATGCCGCCAAAATAGCCATTAAAACCATTCGTATCAACACTGTGCCGCCTCCTCAAAATAAAAACCGGGGACCCCGCACGAACGGGGTCCCTGTGGTGAACGTATATTTTACCACATATTGCAGTTGCCGCGGCCGGCACCTCTGCCGCCCATACCCGAACCACCCATTCCGCCCTTACCGGAACCACCCATTCCCGGTCCGTAGCCTGCAGGAAGGCCCTGTTTTTGAGCTGCGGTCCTGATCTTGGCGCGAAGATCGATCATCTCCTTCTGGAGGGTTGCTATCTTTGTCTGATCGGGCTTCTCCTTTGCAAATTCGTTTCTGATCTCCACACGCTTCGCCATCGCCTCATCTCTCAAGGGGAGGGTCTCTTTCTGGAACGCCCTGAGTGCGGCGGGGTCGATCGGGGTCTGCGTGCCTGCTTCCTGGCCGTTTCCGTATGCACACGGGCCACAACCGCCGCCCCGTCCCTGCCATGCGAATGCCGCGCTTCCCAAAAATACGACGCCCAATGCTACCACTAATGCTGCCAATCCGATTTTTTTCATCTCCTATTCCTCCTTTGTGGAATATGTAATTTATAGTGTAAGTATAAAGGAGGAATATGAAGGGCTCACGAAGAGATTATGAAGAATTGTGAAGACCGGCCGCTGGCAGGTGAATGAGAAATGAAGCGCCCTTTCCCAACACGCTCGTCACCTCTACTTTCCCTCCGTGGGCCTCTGTGAGTTCTTTCACGATGGTGAGACCGATTCCGAGACCTCCTGCCGGGCCTTTATAAAACCTCTCGAAAATCAAAGGCAGATCTTGCGGTCTTATTCCCGGTCCGTCATCTTCAATCGCGAGAAGCCCCTCGCTTTGCTCTTTCGAAGCTATTATCCGCACGTGCCCGCCTGAGGGTGCCGCTTTTAGGGCGTTACTAAGGAGATTGAGCACGATTTGGCTGAGCCGTTCCGGGTCCGCCCATACCACAGGCTCTCCGCGATGCACCAAGTCCAGGGATACCCCTTTCTCTTTAAAGTTTGCCTTAAATCTTTCGGCTATATTGGCAAGAAAAGGTCCCAGGGGAAGATCTTGCCGCTTCAGGGAGAGCCTGCCCGCTTCCGCTTGATTCAACTCTTCTATGGCATCGACGACGTGCTTGAGGCGGCCCGTTTCATCGTAGAGTGATTGGAGACGTTCGGGATCGTTCGGCATGAGGCCGTCCAGCATGGCCTCGAGCTCTCCGCGCATGACACCGAGGGGGGTCCTTAATTCATGCGCAACGTCGGCAATGAGCTTCCTCCTCAGGGTCTCGTGGGTCTCAATGGCGTTACCCATCCTGTTGAAGACGTCAGAAAGATCACCCACTTCATCGCGCCTGCGAATCTCCACGCGTTTGGTGTAGTCCCCGCGGCTTATGGCTGAAGCTGCCTTTGACAGTTCAAGGATAGGTTTCGTGAGTCGTCGCGATAGAAGTATGCTGAGAAGTGCAGCAAGACCGCCGAGGACGATAAGAGAGGCAAGTAAGAACAGGTCGGATCGCCGCACGAAGAGGCTTTCTTTTGCGGGCTTGAGCTCCCTCAGTTCCAGGGTGCCGATCTGAACGCCGCCAAGGAAAAGAGGGTAGGGCATGAAATCACCCGTCGGACCGGCAGCCCTGTAATCCGAGAGGGCTTTAAGTCTTTTTTTCACGAGAGGAGTGGCAGTTGCGATCGCCTGCTCTGTATCCATGACGGGCTTCCCGTCACGGTCCCGCAGTTTCATCTCAAATCCCAGGTTGAGCGCCCACAGAGCGTCTTCTGCCTGCGTATCCAGCCTCCAGCCGGAGCTCCGGTCAAAGGAGCCTTCGAGGTGGGCGAGAATCCAGTACACCTTATCTTCTTTTTCTCCCTCGAGATAAGATGCGAAATCCCTGAGCATGAGCTCCCGCACCGCAAGGGCACTGCAAAGGGAAAGGAGCGCCACGCCGAGGAGAAGGAGTAGAAACTTGGGACGAAGGCCCTTAACCATCCCGACTCACAGAAAAACGATAGCCCACCCCATAAATCGTGTGGATAAAGAAAGGGTTCTGGAGGTCGTCTTCGATCTTCCGGCGGATATTCTTGATATGGGCATCAACGCTTCGCTCATAGCCTTCGAACTGGTACCCCAGGGCTTTTTCCACAAGCTCCCCCCGGGTGAATACCCTGTGGGGGTTGCTTGCCAGGGTAAAAAGGAGCTTGAATTCCGTGGGGGTCAGGCGGACAAGGTTCCCTCCCTTCATTACCCGGTAATCCTGACCGTCTATAGACAAGGATCCCCCGTGAAAGCTTAAAGGTTCTTTGCCCGAGAGGTCGCCCTTTTCAAAACGTTTGAGCACCGCCTTCACCCTGAAAACCAACTCGCGGGGGCTGAAGGGCTTTACCACGTAATCGTCCGCGCCGAGGGCGAAGCCCGCGACCCTCTCCTCTTCGGATGATTTTGCCGTGAGCATGATGATAGGGATTTCACCGAGGTCCCTGAGCTCAAGGCAGAGTTCTTCGCCCGTGGTGTCAGGCAACATCAGGTCGAGGATCACCAGCATGGGTTTCTCTTTGCGGGCCGCGTCAAGGGCCTCTTTCCCTCTCTCCGCATGGACCACCCGGAAACCCGCGCCCTCCAGGTATACCCTTACGATTCGGGCAATCTTCGGGTCATCTTCCACGATAAGTATGGGATAAAGCATAGTACACTCTACACTACAACCCACCGAAGCGCAATTTCAAGGCGCTAAAGGGGACGAGGAGCGAACCGGGCAAAAGCGCATCCAGCGCCACAGGTTTCATTTCGGTCGCAGGCCGGGGCATGCCGGGGGCTGGAGGTGTCTCTTTCCCGGATCGACGAGAAATTCACGCCGGAGGAGATTACGCCCGATGATAAGGGGATATTTCACGGCCGAGCGGTCATTCAGATTGACCAGCACTTTAAATTTCGTGGTGCCGACGCAGAGCTCCAGTTCTACGACCGGCCTCTCCTGAATCCCCATTGAGGAGGTTACATTGCCATATCGCACTATGGGCAGGTCGTACTCCTGCTCCCCGAAATCCTCCGGCAGCTTAAAGGTTACTTTTTTTTGTTTCACCACTATATCCCGGGCATCGAGGGATGTCATGGATGCCCCGGTATCGACCCTTGCAGGCAGTTTGATACCCCAGGGAAGGAGGACCACCTCCTCGATGTATCCGATCGTGGCCAGGTCCTTCGCTGCCGGCGCGGATATGGAATAAAACAAAATTGCCGCAGCCGACATAAGAAGAAAACCGATTCTTATTGCTCTTTGCCTTCTAGCGCCTGTCTCAATCTTCCTCTGCATGGCCTTCTTCCTTTCGATGACCGTAAATTTATTCCTTCTTCACCCGCACAGGGATGGAGAAGGAATTATCCTGTTCATATATATTTACCAGAAGAGAGAAATAATTGTCCACATAGATGAACGGCAGAGGTATACTAATCTCACGAGGTTCTTGGATGGTAATGGGACTTCGCATTAAAAAGAGAAGAGACGGCAGGGGGTAAGCTTAATTAGCGGCCTCATGAAAAAGCCTCATAAGAAAACGAACAAAGGTCTTACAGGAAAGGAGTATTGGGAGATCTTCTTTCGGAAAGTCTCCCAACCGATTATCGTCCTTGCCGCAGACCGCACCATACTCGAAATAAATCCATGCGCTCTCGAATTGATGGGGATGGACGAAGAAGCCGTATTGGGCATGAAATGCTACGAGCTGTTCCATGGCGCAAATCTGCCCGCACCGGGCTGCCCGTTGGAGAAGCTCCTCCTTGATGGATCGATAGAACCCGCTGAAATGGAGATAGAGACCCTCCGGGGCACTTTCCTGGTCTCCTGCGTCCCCCTGGCTGATGAGGAAGGAAAGGTGACGCGCATTATCCACATCGCGACCGATATTACCCGTATGAAACAGGCCCAGGAGGCGTTGAGAGAGAGCGAGGCGGAATATCGGAGCCTCTTTCAGAGGAGCACGATCGGTATATTCCGGAGCACGCCGGGAGGAACCTATATCAACGTTAACCCCGCGTTTGCAAGAATGCATGGGTTCTCCGATCCTGCGCGGATGATGGAGGAGGTGAAGGACATAGGTGCTCAGATTTTCGTCCGCCCGGAAGATCGCAGGGACCTCGTGCGTCGGTTGGAACAAGGAGAGCCGGTAGTGGGCTTCGAAACAAAGGTCTGCCGCCGTGACGGCGAAGAGATCTGGATCTCCATGAATGTTCGGGCCGTTCGTGACGGAGAGGGTAAGGTTGAATACTACGAAGGAATTGTGAAAGATATCTCTGAAAGAAAGGCCGCGGAAGAGGTGCTCAGGAAACGGGAAGAGGAGCTCGGTATAAAGTCTGTCTTTCTTGAAGAGGCCAATACGGCGTTGAAAGTCCTGCTCCGAAACAGGGAGGAGCATCAGAGGGAGCTGGAAAAGGCAATGATGGGAAATATAAAGGATCTGGTTTTCCCATACCTAGAGAAATTGAAAGCGGGGCAACTGAACGAGAGCCAAAAGGCCTTTGTGCTGAGCATTGAATCTATTCTGGACGAAATTATGTCACCTTTTCTTCAGAAGATGAATGCCGTCTATTCCCGCTTCACCCCCACGGAAATGCAGATTGCCGACTTTATCAAGGGCGGGAAGACGAGTAAGGAAATCGCGGCCCTCCTGAATATATCGAAGAGAACTGTCGACACCCACAGGGATAATATCCGGGCGAAGCTCGGGCTTCACACGAAAAAAATCAATCTCCGATCTCACCTCGTTACACTTCACAATACGTAGTTTAACTAAGTACTATATCCGGATAAATTCAGCATAAAGATTTTACTCAGATACTCGACAAAATTATTATGAATGGAGCGCCCTTTTGTCCGGCATGACAGACTTGAAACGAGGAGGAAGAAAGGTGAGAGATGTGGGTATTGGTAAAAAGCTTATTATAGGGTTCAGTATGGTAATCGGCATTATGGTGATTGTGCTCATGATGGCCTATGTCAACATGAAGCAGGTGGACGCCACCTTCGACAGGGTCATGAAGGTGAATGTGGCGAAGGTGGCTACATCTAATGCGGTGATCAAGGCAATAGACCAAATATTTTATGGAATGGCCGTTATTATAATGACCGATGATGCTTCCGTAATCGAGGAGCAGAAGAAGCTGGTCGGCGTGAAGAGACAGGAGCAGGGTGCCGGCTTCGCGGCTTTGCAGAAACTCGAACAGACAGAAAAGGGAAAAGAAATCATCGCTGAACTGAAAGAAACTGCCCTGAGAGGAAAAGAAGCGAACCAGAAGGTGGGCGAGCTGGCGAAGGCGGGAAAGCGGGACGAGGCCCTTGCCGCTTTCGTACGGGATGCGCGTCCGGCAGGGACAAAAAATATAGAGCTCCTGGAGAAGCTCATTGCATACCAGGAAGAGGCCATGAGCGCGGCTCACGAGGCAGCCCTCAAAAAAGGAAGTTTCTTCAGGCTCCTTCTCGTCATATTCAGCATTATCGCCGCCGGCCTCGGCCTCGGGACCGCATGGTTTCTCACCAAGAGCATTACCGTCCCTCTTTCGGAGGGGGTACGGATTGCGGACAAACTTGCCAGAGGCGAGCTCGATGTCGAAGTGAATGCCGACAGGCATGATGAGGTGGGCAAACTTCTCAACTCGATGAAAAACATGGTGGAAACGTGGAAGACTTTGATTAAAGGGGTAAAGACTTCCGCGGCAAGCGTTGCATCGGCGAGCCATGAATTGAGCGCAAGCGCAGAACAGCTGGCGAGGGGCGCCACGGCACAGGTGGAGAGGACGATCCAGGTATCGACAGCCTCCGAGGAGATGTCGCAGGCTTCTCTCGATATCGCGAAAAATGCGAATAGTATTTCAGGATCTGCCAAGGAGATGGTTCACACGGCGGAGAATGGAAGCGGAATAGTGAACAAGTCCGTCAATGAGGTAAAAGAGATCGCGAAGACGGTACATAAATCTTCCGACCTCGTGAAGCAGCTTGGGGAACAGTCGGAAAAAATAGGGGAGATAGTGCTGGTAATCAATGAGATCGCAGATCAGACAAATCTCCTCGCCCTTAATGCCGCGATAGAGGCGGCCCGGGCCGGAGAGGCAGGCAGGGGATTTGCGGTTGTTGCGGACGAGGTGAAGAAGCTCGCCGAAAGGACGGGTAAGTCCACGCAAGAGATAGGCAGTATGATAAATGCCATTAAAACCGGAGTGGACAGGGCAGTCCAGTCCATGGGCGAGGCGTCGGAGAGCGTGAGACTCGGCGTTGAGCTATCGAACGAGGCGGGGTCAGCCCTTGGCGAGATAGTGGGCAGCTCCTCGAACCTCCAGTCCATGGTTCAGCAGATCGCTACCGCCATAGAAGAGATGAACTCGACGACGGACGAGATCGCGAAGGACATAGAACAGGTCGCGGCGGTAACAAAAGAATCATCGAGCGCTGCCGAGCAGGTGACACAGGCTGCCCTTGAGCTCTCCAGTCTATCCGTCACTCTTGAGGATTCAGTCCGGGGTTTCAGGATATAGATTTTTAATGAGAGGGATCTGCATCCGGCGGTCCGGTTTTCGGGCCGCCGGTATTTCATATCATTTATCTCACTCAGTACGGGTTGCCTACCAGGATAAAGGCGCCCCAATAAAAAGGGTTTGCCTTCTTTCTCATTAACTCCAATTTTGACTGCCTGAGAGCTTCCGCCTTTGGTTTTCCCTCCGCCATGAGCCCGTAAAACCGGGTCATGAGCTGCATGGTTTCCGCACTGGGAACGCTCCAGAGGCTCAGGACCACTGCCTTCGCTCCCGACAGTATGAACGCCCGTTTCAGACCGAAAACGCCTTCTCCTTTCTCCACGTCCCCCACTCCCGTTTCGCAGGCCGACAATACCACGAGCTCGGTGCCCAGAAGCCTGAGGCCCATAACCTTCTCCGCGCTCATTATGCCTTCGTCCTTTCCTTCTTTCAGGGAAAGATTGATGCCCGCGAGGGCGAGGCCGGAGCGGAACATGGGACTGTCCTTGAGGGGCGATTCCCGGGGGGAGGCGCCGTTGGCGGTGTCCTTGCCCTCATCTTTCCCTATGAAATAGCCGTGGGTAGCCAGGTGTACTATGGCGGGGGACTCGGCGGCGAGGAGGACCGCCTCGATCGCGTGCCGGTCCTGGTAATTGCGGACCGGAATGTTCATCTTCTCGGTGAGGATTTTCTGGATTGTATCCGCCTCGCCTTTTGTGTCGGGAAGCCTCGAAAACGAGCTAAGGCCGCCTGCGCTCGTCCCAGCCCCCCCTTCGGCGCCCTGAGTCCGGGGACCTTCTTTGGTTGTCGAGTTGGGCAGGGTGACGCCGAGGTCATAATCCGGGTCGGCAAGTATGAGCGCCGCGACAGCTTGTTTCTTTGGCGAGTGCTTGCCCTCGAGCCGGGCAATATCCCTTCCGGCGGCAATGTAGCTGATCTGATATTTTTCTATGGGATAAATCCCTTCGGCATTTGCCAGTACTTCAAAGGGCACAAGGTTGAGGTTTCCGTCCGGGCTTATGTACAGGTGCCGTTTTTCTTTGATGTATGGTTCGAGGGGGGCCGCGACGAGCGAATAGAGCAGGCCGCCCTCTTTGTCGAGGGTTCTTTTGTTGGGTACATACCCTGACCTGGCAGCGTTCATTGCTTTCAGGTAAGACCCGATATGACGGTCTATTTTCTCCGCCGGACCGAGATCGAGAAGGGCGACGCGCGGTGGTGCGCCGGGACTGAGGATGAAGACGAGGTACCGGGGCTCGGACCAGACTTTTTTCGTAAAATCGAATATATCGATCTTTGCAAAATCGAGATAGATGGAGTCCGTGGGGAGTATACGGGAGATGCCGGCAGTGTCGGTTTTTCCCGCCTTCTTCTCTATCTCGAAATCGCCGCTCAAGGATGAGAGCTCCGCTTCGAGGCTCTCCTTGGCCTTTTCACGGGATGCGAGGCTCTCCTTGATCTCTTTGAAGGTCGCATCGCTCCACCGGGAGGTCTGGAGTTTCGCGATCTCCCTCCGGGCCTTTGTCAATTTCTGGAAAAGCTCCCTCACCTTCTCGTTGCCGGAAGAGACCACAGCGGCGAGGTGCTTGCCCTGGGCCTCCATGACCGCCCCTTTCCATTGGAGCCAGGCATCGAGCGTCTCCTTCACGGCCAACTCGTCCGAAGCCATATATGCCGCGGAATGGCTTAAAAACTCGAATGTGGATATCTCCGTCTCCTTCATATAATTGAGCTTCTCCCTTTCGGAGAGGAGGAGAAAGACATTATTCCTTTTGACGGCCTCTATCTTTATGCTCTGGACAAAAAAGCGATGGCTCTCCTTATGTTTCCCCTGGTACGCGTAAAGAAGGGCGAGCTCTTTCGCGGTGGCCCCGACTTTGGGATGGGTTTCCCCTAAGGCGGCCCAACGCAGGTCATACGCCTTCCGGAGATAGTGGGAAGAGGAGTCGTACCTGGCTGACAGGCGGTAGAGGACCCCAAGGTTATGCTGGCTGTCCGCCGCAAAGGCCTGATCCTTGCCATAGGATTTTTCCCGTATTTCAAGGGATGTTTTGTAACGCTCCTCGGCCTCTCGATATCTGCCTGTTGCCGTGTAAAGACCGGCAAGGGTGTCGAGGCTCTCCGCAACCGCAGGGTGATACTTGCCGAAGGCCTTTTCCCTGATATCAAGGGACCTCCGGAAATACTGCTCCGCCTCTTTTATCGCGCCCCGGGACTGGTAGAGGCCCCCGAGGGAATTGAGAGTTTCGGCAACTTCGAGGTGGTCTTTACCGAGCGCTTTTTCCCGAATCTCT
>DASXUJ010000027.1 GCA_036504895.1 Syntrophorhabdaceae bacterium | reverse complement strand
TCTTACCGTGAGTCCCGATACGCGGTATTCATGGACCATCGGCCTGCTCCGGAATTCTAGGCCACAAGCCTCATGATATCCTTGATCGAGATAATTGCCGTGAGGAGGGCGAATAATGCCAGGCCCGCCAGAGTGGTGACTTGGTAGGTTCTCGGGCTGAAGGGTTTTTTCCGTATCCATTCCCCGAAGACCATTGCGAGCTGACCGCCGTCAAGGGCGGGAAAGGGGATAAGGTTCATGATGCCAAGGCTCAGGCTCAACACACCGGTAAAATAAAGGAGGTTGATCATTCCCCTGGTCGCTGCCTTGCCTGCCATGGCGGCAATGCCGATGGGACCGGAGACACCGCCCAAGGCCCCGTGGCCGGAGACCATATTGACGAGGAACATGACCGTCCCTGCCAGGGCCTCCCAGAAGGTCCTGAAGCTTAAAGATACGGCATCGAGGAAACCAAGGTGTTTGCCTGCCATGAAAAGAGGAATGAAGAGAATGAGGGCGAAGGCGATATTGAAGAGCGACCCCGCGGACATGATGAGGACCCTCTTTGCATGCGATGTTTCAAGGAGTGCTTTCGCGTCGTCCGTTACGTCGTCCCGGGAAAAGGAGACAAAGCCTCCGAGGGGAAGAAGGCGCAGGGTGAACTCCGTCTCGCGGTGCCGGAACAGGGTGAACAGGCGGGGACTGAAGGGAAAGCCTATGGAGAATTCATAGACCTTGATCCCTGACCGCCTCGCGGCTATAAAATGGCCGAGTTCGTGGACCAGGACGACGACGGTGAATACGGCCATAAAAGCCATGAAAGAGATTGCAATCTGCATTGTGCTGCCTCCTTCCGAATTTCTGCATTCTTCTATATCAGTATAAGCATTACTCAGGTGACGGTGACATTGAATTTGATCTCCGCCTCGGACCTGCGGCCGTAAATGAGGGCCGGCCCGAGGGAGGCCTCGTCGTCGACACGCCTGAGCGCCTCTCGTGCGAAGTGCTCACCTGAAATGGCGCGGAACCCGTTTTTGATTATTTTTACGTCGCCGGCCTCCGATAGGTCCTTTTCGCAGAGAAGAACGCCCGTGCCGAAGCAGATGCAGGGGGTCTTCAGGATAGTGCCTATATCGCCGGGCTTCATCGACTTATAGCCGGTAATGTTTTCGAGCCTGCCCGCCGAGGCCCGGTAGAGGGCGGTAAAGACCTCGCCTTTCTTCGCGTCGATTACGGGGAGTATGTAATGGCCTTCCATAAAATCGAAGGGTGATGCAAGTACGTCGAGAGTCGGGACGCCGACGAGGGGGATTTCCATGCCGGCGGCGAGACCTTTTGCAAAGGCGAGGGCGACGCGCATGCCCGTAAAAGAGCCCGGTCCAAGGGTTACCGCCACAAAAGAGAGGTCTTTCACCTGGCGGCCGTGGCCGGCGAGCATCTGCTGCACGTGACCGGGAAGCACCTGGGAAGGGGGAAGGGTGCTTTTTACGCGCCTCTCCTCCAGCAGGGTAACGCCCATGGATAATACGAGGTTGAGGAAATCTATGGAGTTATCGATCGCGAGGAAAAGCCTACTTTCCACCAAAGAACCTCGAAAAATCGAAGATCCGGTCGAAATCATTGTAAAACGCAAATGCCATGATGAGGACCAGGATTGCGAGGCCCACCTTCTGAGCAAAATCGACCGTCTTCGTGGAGAGCCGTCTGCGCGTCACAAGCTCGATCAGATGAAACAGGATGTGACCGCCGTCAAGGACGGGAATGGGGAGAAGGTTCACTACCCCGAGATTTATGCTTATGAGTCCGACGAAATAGAAGAGGCTGCTCGCCCCCTCCTTGGCCTGTTTACCCGCTGCCTGGAGGATTAGTATGGGGCCGCCGATATTCTTGGGGGAAATAGACCCCTGTATCAGCTTCACAATGCCCATGACGGTGATTTTGGAAAGGTTCCAGGTCTGATACGCGGCCCTGTCGAGTGCGCCGGTGACGGTCTCCTTCTTGGTGACGAGATCGCTTGAAGGGCTGACGCCGATGACCTTCCGCTTCATCGGCTCCCCGAAGAGGTTTTTCGTCTCCATGACTTTGGGCACGATAGTGAAATCGATGGTCCGGTCGTCCCTCTTGACGACGAATTTGATCGGACCATCGCCCGCTGCCGTCATGGTGTCGAGGAGGTCGGAAAATTCATGGATAGGCTTCCCGTCGGCGCTCACGATCACATCGCCTTCCCTGATGCCTGCCTCATACGCGGGAAGGCCTTTCTCCACGCCGCCCACTTTCGAAGAGAGGACGGAATAGCCGCTCAGGAAGACGAAATAGAAGATCAGGAACGCAAATATGATATTGAAGGCAGGACCCGTGAAGGCGATCAATATTTTTACCCACGGCGGCTTATGCACATAAGAGCGGGGGATGTCTTCCTCCGCGATCTCATCGTCAACGGACTCCCCCAGGAGTTTTACATAACCTCCCAGCGGAACGGCGGACAAAGCATATTCGGTCTCACCTTTCTTGAAGGTAAACAGTTTCTTCCCGAACCCGAGAGAGAAGGCGAGGACCTTTACGTTTGCGAGACGGGCCACGATAAAGTGGCCGAACTCGTGGACCAGTATAAGCAGACTCAACGCGATAAAACCATAAATTATATTAATGACCATAAAACTCCCCTAGTTTTCTTTCCGTAAACTCTTTTGTCAGTCTATGAATCTCCCATATCGAATCGACCGTGTCAATGACCCGGGCAGCAGGATGATGGGAGAGGGCCTCTTCGATAAGTATTGGTATCTGGGTAAAACTGATTTTTCCCTCCACGAATGCCGCCGCCGCCACTTCATTGGCGCTGTTTACGGCAATGAGCGCGCTGTCGCCCATTTCGAGGGCCTCGTAGGCAAGCCTCAGGCATGGAAACCTTTCAAGGTCCGGCGGATGGAAGGTGAGATTGAAGGGCTCGTCCATGGAGAGTTTTCCGAAGGGAAGGGGATGCCTCTCCTCTTCATTGAGCGCATAGGCAATGGGTATGCGCATGTCCGGGTATGACAGGTACGCCATGATCCCGTTGTCCACGAATTCTATGATGCCATGGATGATGCTCTCCGGATGGACCACGACTTTTATGCGGTCCGGGCTGATATCGAAAAGCCAGCGTGCCTCTATTACCTCAAGTCCCTTATTCATCATGGTCGCCGAGTCGAGGGTGATCTTGTTGCCCATTTTCCACGTGGGATGGTTGAGGGCCTCTGCCGGGCTTACCCTCTCCAGGTCCTCAATGCTCAGGCCCCTGAAGGGGCCGCCCGAAGCGGTGATGGTAAGATGGCTGAGCTCTTTTCCGGGAACCGACTTCAAAAGCTGGTATATGGCGGAATGCTCGCTGTCGACGGGGATGAGTTTTCCCGTGCCAATCCTCAGCAGGGCCTCGACCATTCGCCCCCCCATTACAAGGCTTTCCTTGTTCGCGAGGGCCAGGACCTTGTTCTGTTTCAATGCTTCAATCGTGGGCTCGAGCCCAATGCTTCCGGGTAGGGCGTTGACCACGATGTGGGCGTCCATGCCTATCATCTCCTTCATCCCCTCCATGCCGGGAAGCACCGTTGCAGCCCCTATGGGCCCGATGCGGTCTGCGCCGTCGTCATAGGTGGAGACAAAGGGAGATTTGAACCTTTCCACCTGCTCTTTGAGGAGGGCGATGTTTTCCCTGCACGCGAGGCCCAAGACTTCGAATTTTTCCTCCTGCTGGGCGATCACGTCGAGGGTCGCTCTTCCAATTGAGCCTGTGGAGCCGAGTACGACGATCTTTTTTCTCATATTTTCAGACCTGAAAGGTAGTGGTAGAACAGGGGCGCGGTAAAGATAAAACTGTCGATACGGTCGAGAATGCCGCCATGACCGGGAATGAGGGATGAGGAGTCTTTCACGTTGCTTACCCTTTTCCAGATGGATTCAAAGATGTCGCCCGTTTGTCCGAGAACGCCTATCACCGCTCCCATTCCGATCGCCTCGAAAATACCGAACCCCAGGAGCCTGCTCGAAAGGGACAGGATGAGCATGCTTCCCACCATCGCGCCGAAAAGGCCTTCCACGGTCTTTTTGGGGCTGATGAGCGGCGCCAGAGGCCTCTTGCCGAAATTCTTTCCCGCCACATATGCCCCCGTATCGCTCGCCCAGATGGCGAGAAGGAGGATGAGGGGGAAGAAAGTATTCAGGCCCTTGAGCAGGCCGAAATAGAAGAGGGGGAGGACGATAAAAAGCTGGCCGATAATGAGGGTGTTTATGGCCGTCATGATCTCGGCATTGATCTTTTCCTTTTCACCCCGTCGCCTGAGGGAGACGGCGAAGAGGTAGAGGGCGGGAGAAAACAGGAGCCAGAGCCCATAGGCGACGTAAGATTGACGGTAGAGGGGGATAAAGGCGACCAAGGCAAGGAGGGCGAGAAAATATTTCTCCTTCCCTCCCGTCATGCGCACCAGCTCGATGAGGGCACAGGCCGAGACCGTTGCCATAAAGAGCAGGAACCACTTGGGGGGAAAGAAATAGAGGATGCCTACAATGGGGGGAGCGAGACATATTCCGGCCAGCACCCTTTTGGATAGTTCGCTCACTCAGATTTCCTTTACGTTGCCGAATCTTCGGTCCCGTCGCGCATATTCGGCGAGGGCCGTCATATACTGCGCTCTCCGGAAGTCGGGCCAGAGCGTATCGGTAACATATATCTCCGTATAGGCCATCTGCCAGAGGAGGAAATTGCTGAGCCTCATCTCTCCGCTCGTTCTGATCAGAAGGTCGGGATCGGGTATGGTCATGGGCCCCGTGTAGAGGTGCTTCGCGAGAACCCGTTCATTGATCCTTTTTATTTTTCCGGCATTGAGATCGTCTACGATCGAAGCCACGGCATGGAGGATCTCTTTCCTTCCGCTATAGCTCAAGGCGATGCTGAGAAGGAGGTCCTTGTTCTTGGAGGTCGATTTCATCACGTGGCCCAACTGGGCCTGGAGGCGTGCGGGAAAATCCTTGATCTCGCCCAGAACATTGAAGCGGATGCCTTTTTCCATCATGAGAGGGAGCTCTTTTTCAAGGTAATAGCCGAGAAGGTACATAAGGGTGCGTATCTCCTCACGGGGTCTCGTCCAGTTTTCCTTGGAGAATGCATAAAGGGTAAGATAAGGTATATTGAAGTCCCGTGACGCGGTCACGATCTCCCTGACTGAGTCGATGCCCACTGCATGGCCCTCAGCCCTTGGAAGGCCGCGCGACTTCGCCCACCTCCCGTTTCCATCCATGATGATCGCTACGTGGACCGGGACGCTCTCCACTTTCAGGTCGTGCATATCCTGCGTCAGATCTCCAGGATCTCTTTTTCTTTGTCGGAATATGCCTTTTCGGCGATCTCGATATACTTGTCGGTCAATTTCTGGACATCCTCCTGGCTCTTATGGAGGTCGTCTTTGGAGACGAGTTTATCCTTTTCCTGTTTTTTCAGCTTTTCGTTTATCTCCCGCCTCACGTTTCTCATGGCTACCCTTGTGTTTTCGAGCATCTTGCTGCCCGATTTGGTAACCTCTTTTCTTCGTTCTTCCGTGAGCTTCGGGAAGGAAAGCCTGATAGTTTTGCCGTCGGATTGGGGAGTTACCCCCATATCGGACTTCTGAATGGCCTTTTCTATTTCATTGATCGCCGCATTATCCCAGGGCTGGATAGTGATGGTCCTGCTGTCCTGGACGCCGATGGTCGCTACCTGATTGAGGGGTGTGGGCTGATTGTAGTAATTGACCTTGATATCATCGAGCAGGGTCACCGACGCCACACCGGTTCTCAGTTTCGACATATCCTTCTGAAGGGTGGCGAGCGATTTTTTCAGTTTCTCTTCCAGTTCCTCGATTATCTCGTTTTTCATACTACCTCCTGACAATTGTTCCCACGGGCTCTCCCGATACCGCCCTTTTCATGTTGTTTCCCTTGATGTTGCATACTATGATCGGCAGCATCTGATCCCTGCAGAGGGTAATCGCCGTCATATCCATTACCCCCAGGTTCTTGTGGAGGGCATCCATGTAGGTGACCTCCGGCAAGAAAACGGCATCCTTGTGGACCACAGGGTCCTTGTCGTAAATACCGTCGACCTTTGTTGCCTTGCACATTACATCTGCTTTTATCTCGACTGCCCTAAGCGCCGCCGCGGTGTCCGTGGTGAAATAGGGGTTTCCCGTTCCACCGGCAAAAATCACGACCCGTCCAAGGGTAAGATGCTTCATGGCCCTCTGCCGCACATAAGGCTCCGCTACGCTGTCCATTCTGACGGCGCTTAAGACCCTTGCCGGCACACCTGCATTTTCAAGGCTTGCCTGAAGACCGAGGGCATTGATCACCGTGGCGATCATGCCCATCTGGTCCCCTGTCACCCTGTCGATACCCTGCTTCTCCGCTTTCACGCCCCTCATGATGTTCCCGCCTCCCACGACAATCGCGATCTCGGTTCCTGCTTCCGCGATCTCCTTGATCTGGGACGCCACTTCCGCAAGGGTGTCGGGGTCAAGCCCGTATCCCTGTGCTCCCATGAGGGCTTCTCCGCTCAGCTTGAGAAGAACTCTCTTGTACGCCATATATTATTCGGCTACCGTCTCGCCCAGCTGGAACCGCACGAACCGGTTTACCACTATCTTCTCGCCCATTTTCACGATAAGCTCTTCCAGAAGGCCGTTTATCGTCACGTCCGGGTTCTTGATGAAAGACTGCTCCATGAGGCAGAACTCCTGGAAGAACTTCTCCATCTTCCCCTCGGCAATCTTATCCACGATCTTCTCGGGTTTTCCCGATTCAAGGGCCTGAACCCTGTAGATGTGCCGCTCTTTCTCTTTCGCCTCTTCCGGAACGTCCTCCCTCCTTACATAAGAGGGGTTCGACGCGGCCACCTGCATGGCCAGGTCCTTGGCAAATTCCTGAAATTGCGTGGTGTTCGCCACGAAATCGGTTTCGCAATTTACCTCGACCATCACTCCGATCTTGCCGCCCGTATGAATATAAGATGAGATCACGCCCTCGGACGCGACCCTGCCCATTCTTTTCTGGAGCTTCGCAAGCCCTTTTTCCCTCAGGAACTCAATGGCCTTCTCCATTTCGCCTTCGGCATGCTTCAATGCCTCTTTGCAGTCCATGAGGCCGACGCCGGTTTTCTCCCTCAGTTTCTTAACGAGTTCTGCTGTGATTTCCATGCTTCCTCCTTGCTATTTGCCGCTCTCGAGGTCTTCTTTGTTTTCCTCGAGGATGCTTTCATCTATGAAGGGCTTCAACTCTTCGTTTCCCTCCTCCTTGGCCTGAAATTCCTCTATGTAGAGCGCTTTTCCCTCGAGGCACGCGTCGGCGATCTTCGAGGTAATCAGTTTTATTGCCCGTATGGCGTCGTCATTTCCCGGAATGATATAGTCGATATCATCGGGATCGCAGTTCGTATCGACGATGCCGACTGTCGGTATCCCCAGTTTCTTCGCCTCGTTTACCGCGATATACTCCTTCTTCGGGTCGACGATGTAGATTGCACCCGGAAGACGCTCCATGCCCTTGATGCCGCCTATGTTCTTCTCGAGTTTGAGCCTCTCTTTCTCGATGCCGATGGCCTCTTTCTTCGGGAGTACCTTATAGATGTCGCTTTCCTTCAGCTCTTCGTATTTTCTCAACCGGTCGAGACTCTTCTCGATGGTCTGAAAATTGGTGAGCGTGCCCCCGAGCCATCTCACCCTTACATAGAAAGCCCCGCACCTTTTTGCCTCTTCCGCTATGGCTTCCTGGGCCTGTTTCTTGGTTCCCACGAAGAGGATGTACTCATTGCGCGCCGCGACCTCTTTGACGAAGTTGTAGGCTTCCTTGAACATCTTCAGGGTCTTCTGGAGATCGATGATGTAGATGCCGTTCCTGGCGCCGAAGATGTACGGTTTCATCTTGGGATTCCAGCGTTTTGTCTGGTGCCCGAAATGCACACCGGCCTCGAGAAGTTGTTTGATGGTAAGATTAGACATGAAACCTCCTGGTTTATTCTTCCGCCTTTCGCTCTTCGGCCCCAGACAGAGTCGTCTGCACCCTGGTGTCGATTGAAAGACGTGCAAATTTAAGTCCAAGTATAAATACCATATGATATCAAATATTTCAACATAAAATAGAGAGGTTTCGTAAGTCCTCAGTTTCAGTTCGAAACCCATTTCCGCCGCAGATAAAACCGGATAAGGGCGGATAAAAGCCTCCTTGTCCAACTGGTGACGCTACCGGTTGGACACTCTCCAGCCCGGCGGGCAGGGAGTATTGACCGGCCAGGGTCGGCCGGGCAAATCGCAGTCATTCTGTTTTCATCCGGTTTTATCCGAAGTTATCTGCGGCTGAACAGGACCTTGATCTAGATTGAGGGGTTACGAGGTTTGCCGTGGCTTGCGCCTGCCTGCCGCATCACGGCAATACCGGAATATTGATTGAAGATTAAGAGGTTATATGCTAGACTGATGTCTCGGACAAATAAGGAGGACGAGCATAATGGCATCCAATACAAAGAAGACTGACATGAGAAGAAAGAGAAAGAAGACGTCCCAGGGCAAGAAGCGGAAAAACGTCATGTCCAAAATGTCGACTCCCGCATTCGCGATCCAGGTAGAAAAAAGCGAATAAACAGAAAACCCATGGGTGATACCCTGAGATACGAGATAGGCCCCATCAGGCCACCCAACGAAGCCTACAGCCTGCTCGTGAGGTTTACGCGGAACTGCCCGTGGAATCAGTGCGACTTCTGCCACACCTATAAAGGCAGGAAATTCGAAAAGCGGAAGCTCTCGGATATCAAAAGGGACATCGACACCATAAAGGCCATCGAGGACGACGTCCATGCCCTCTCCATGAGCTCGGGATTCGAGGGAAGGATCACGGAAGACCTGGTGGACCACATCTTCGGCGACCCCGGCCGGAACGATTGCTATAAAAGCGTCGTAGCCTGGCTTTATTTCGGCGGCAAGAATGTCTTTATCCAGGACGCGAACTCTCTTGCCATGAAGCCGGAAATATTCATCGAAGCCCTCGCCTACCTGAAAGAGAACTTCCCCTCCATTAACCGCGTGACATCATATGCCCGGGCGAGGACAATTGCCAAAAGACTGACCGTGGAAGACCTGAAGGCAATGAAGGCGGCAGGGCTCACGAGACTCCACATCGGCCTCGAAACAGGGAGCAACGCCCTTCTCAAGCAGATGAACAAGGGCGCGACCAAGGAAGAGCACGTGACCTGCGGGAAAAAGGTGAAAGAAGCGGGCATCGAGCTCTCCGAGTATATAATCCTGGGCCTGGGGGGAAGGATGATGTGGCGGGACCATGCGCGTCAGACCGCCGATGCCCTCAATAAAATCAACCCCGATTTCATCAGGATCAGGACCCTCAAGATCCTGAAAGACATGCCCCTCTACGACAAAGTCGCAAAGGGCGAGTTTCACATCCCCCAGGATGAAGAGATCCTCCTGGAGGAAAGATTCCTCCTCGAAAGCCTCGAAGGCATTACGAGCGAAATCAAGAGCGACCATATACTCAATCTCCTGGAAGACGTGGAAGGAAAGCTCCCCGAAGACAAGGAGCGCATGATCGCCGTCATAGATCGCTTTCTCGCCATGCCGGCAGAGCAAAAACTCGTCTACCGCTTCGGCAGAAGGGCCGGGATGTATAGGAGCCTGGACGATCTTAAGGACGAGCTTTCTTATTACCGCATTAAAAAAGCCATTAGGGAGATGGAGGAGAAGGAGCCGGGGAGTGTGGAAAAGACTCTTAGTCTCCTCCTCGAAAACTATATATAGGTCGAGTCGTCTTCTTCCCCAACTCTTCGTTGCCTGCGTCGTCACACAGTTCGACGTACTAGAAGTACGCCTTCACTATGCTCCTCCTGGTCGCCTCGATTTGAGAAAGAATACGACCCGACGACGGATGTGCCTGTTTTTATATCGAAAACAAAAAGCTAAAAATAGAAAATTATCTGGAATAAACGAATTTGAGGCTGTTGCACCTACGGCTAAATAGCCGGGCTAAAGAAGTTGGCGGAGAATTATGGTTTGAAAGCGAGAGCGGAGCCAAGTCAAGGGTGATGCTGATCGTCAAAAGTGAAATGAAAAGAAATTCCAAAAGTTCGTCCACATTGCAGTCATGCATTCGTCACGGGAGAATCGGATATTTACAGAAGTTTTCGCAATTGAGCTATCTTAAATTCTATCCTCTCGACGAAGGCCCACTTCCGCAACTTTATATCTGTCTTCAACAGCAATTCATAATAGTCTATTGCATTATTTATCTCGTGCCTTTTTTCATAAATCTCAGCCAAAATCCGATAGCAAACCCCATTTGTCCATGGATTGCCGGGATCAAGCCGAAGACTATCCAAAGCCTTTTTTACAGCCAAATCCTCTGCCTTGGAATCATTAAACTTTGATAAAAGATTTGCCCAAGACGCCAAGACCTGTCCTTTGTATTTCCCTTCTGTGCGCAATTCTAAACTTGTATCATACGCCAACTCTGCCTCTTCCCAGCGCTCCTTATCTTTGGATAACAGATTGCCCAGCGAATGGTAGACTTGAGCCTGATCCTCCGGTCGTGTAGACAATTCTAAACTCATAACATACGCCTTCTCTGCCTCTTCCCAGCGCTTCCTATTTTTCGACAACAGATTGCCCAGCGAATGATAAGTCTCCGCTTGACTCTCAGGAAACCTATCCAATTCTATGCTCGTACCATACGCCAACTCTGCCTCTTCCCAGCGCTTCCTATCTTTCGACAAAAGATTGCCCAGCGAATGGTAGACTTGAGCCTGATGCTCCGGCCCTGTAAATTTTATGCTGTCACGCAGTGCACGCTCAGCAATGCCCTTGTCTTTAACTAATAATCCGAAGAAATGTGCTGCGATTCCAAATATCTTGCCTGGTCGACCCTTTTCCCAAACTATTCGAAAATACTTTAATTGGCCTTCCGTATCCTTTCTGGCCCGCGCCGCCATGCCACGCAGGAAAAGAACTTCAAGTGGAAGGAATTTTAGTTGCCGATCTATTTCGGGTGCTATATAATCAGCAGCTTCGGCAGTCGCCTGGGCAACTGAGAATGAGGAGTTTTGCCA
>DASXUJ010000026.1 GCA_036504895.1 Syntrophorhabdaceae bacterium | reverse complement strand
GGAGTTCTATAAATAGTTTAAAAAAATGAATCCATAAGATTTCGGTATCTACATCGCCAAAGCCCCTGTTTCCGATCAAAGAGAGGTAGATATTGAATCTCGGTATTATTCCCTGTCCGCGGCATCGGGCGAGCTGATTGTATTCGAAAAGCGTCTGCTCCAGAAGAAACAACCCGAAGAAAAAAGGGGCAACCGCTGGTTCGATGCTCAATTTGACACAATAATCTGCAATTATTTCCCGCACCAGCCCACTGTACCGATTCGTGTCGATGAAACTGTTTCTAAAGGCATTCTTGAAGCCGGACAGGCCGTTTTCCTTCCTCATTTGAAGAAAATAGGTGCTTAGAAAGAAATACAGATCATGAAAAGGAGATAAGCCGCCTCGCGAAAAACTCCAGTCTATTACGTTAATCCGGTTACTTTTACCGTGGTCCTCAATTAAAATATTATGCCTGCAAAAATCGCCGTGTTGAATATATGTTTCCTGTCTCTCCCTTGCAAAGAGAGAAACTGAGTCCCTCATGCGATTCAGAAATCTTATCTCATTTTCCGATGGCCCGAAGCGCGCGACAAAAAGCTTAATCTTTTCGTCCAATGAAGCTATCCTTCCCTCAGTGCCGTCTTTATCTTTCGCGGGTGCCCGGTTGAACTCAATCAGCCAGTCTTTCGCGAGCTTCATGTTGCGTATCGCTTGTTCAATTAAAGGAAAGCCGTCCTGGGACATATCCATCATCATCGGAGCGCCCTGTAGAATCGACTCTACCAAAACCCATCTTCCGGAGATCTTCTCACACAGTATCACCCGCGGCACCGACCGTCCCACTTCGGAGGAGTGTTCGTGAATGCCCTTAAGGATATCTCTCTCCGCCCGCGCTTCCTCCCCCGCATCCGGATTTCTGAATATTTTTGCCGCAAATGCAGGAGTGCTTTCACCATTGACAAAACCCAGGCATGTCGCGGTTCCACCTTCCACCGATCCGGGCATAAGGATATAATTTATTCGGCCCGGGGTTTTATGGCGGGGAAAATAGAAAGTCCAGTTTTGCTTGAGCTGTTCAGTGAGTAAAGGCAGCATCGGTTCCTATAATCGATCTAGTCAGGCCGCTTCTATCTTCCGTGTGCCGCTGCCGTGAAAGAGAACCTCCGCCAAACCGTAAAGTGATCCGGCACCATAGCTCAGATGAAGAGAAGCATAGATCAGAGGCATTATTAATACCATCGTCGGTTCTCTTTCACGGAATGCCACCTGTGCGGAGAAGAGCAGACCCAGAAATATATACGTACCGAAGATAAAACCGAACCCTCCGAGAAGTATGGATTTGAGACCCCCATGGAAAGATGGCATGGACACGGTCACGATGGCGAGCAAGAGACCCACTACGAAAAACAGGGGCACCAGGTGTCTCGTCGAGAACAGCCGCAACCCGAATTTTAAAGGATAGGTGACCCAATAGCCATTATCGTAATTGTGTTTCAAAAAATCCTTCATAGTCGAGCGGGCGCTATAGGTGATGACGAGATCGGGTAAAAGCAGGATTTTGCGGCCCGAGCCGAGAATTCTCGAATTAATCGAAACATCCTCACTCCGCTCTATGTTCTCATCGTAAAGTCCGATCTCATGAAATATTTTCTTTTGGTAGCAGCCGCTATACGCGGTATCGGAAAAGCGCGCCTCTTTGGAGCCTATCCTGAATGCTGAATTTCCAATCCCGAAACGCGAGGAAAGAGAATGGACTATAGCCCTGCCGATGACGGTATCGCTGCGGGGTATGGCCTTGACTACGCCGCCCACATTGCCTGCTCCGGAAGTGATCAAATTCGTCACACATCTGGCGATATACTCTTTCGGGTACGCGGAATGAGCGTCCACTTTCATAATGATGCTGCCCTTACTGCGCAGGATGCCCGTATTCATGGCACTAGGGATGATACCCCTTACATTATCCAGAAGCTTGACGTTCCGTCCTTCTTCCGTGTATCCCCGAACGATACTTCTTGTCCTATCTTCGCTCATGCCGTCCACGACCAGTATCTCGAGCTTTTCAGCCGGATAGTCATTGTCGAGGATCGAATCAAGACATTGTCCTATGAATTCCTCTTCATTCCTGCAGGGGACGATTATCGTGACCATGGGCAAGTCAGATATCTCTTTCATATCCATGGTCCGGTGCCGGCTCCTTTCCGCGCAAAAACTGCAAATCCTGAAAGGAAATGCCTTGAAAGTCCTGTCAATCCCAATGGAAGAGCACACTTTACCGCGGTCTTCGCGAGTGTATATTGAAGCCCGTACTGCTTCTTCACCTCGGGAGAAACCATTTCGAATAATTGAAAATTATGCTCGAAGAAGTATCGCATTGCCCTTTTATCATTCAGCGGAAGGTAGAAAAGAGGAATTCCATCATAGAAAGGCAACGGCGCGTAGAAATCAATCTCAGAGAATCCCTCACGTTCCATAACATTCACATAGCCGGACATGGAATGGGCTTTTGATTCGAGTTCGCTTCGAGACCGCCATAAATTTTGAATTCCCATTTTGTTTTTGGCAAGAAAATAAAGAATGCCACCATTTTTCAATAGCCGGTGCATCTGGGCAGACACAAGCTCAAATGATAACCCTTCATCGATCCATCCGCTGTCACAGATTGAGACAAGATCGATGGAGCCCGGCAAAATAGGCAGGGGTGATTTTTTGTCCGAAAGTATCAGGTGAATATTATGTAACCCTTGCTCGTTCCTTCGTGCCTCCAGGAATTGCAGGCGGGGCAGGACATCATCGATGACATATACCACCTCATACATTCGGGACAGGGCAATGGGGACTCCCCCGAAACCTGGCCCGATCACCAGCGCTGATCCGAAATTTCCATGGGGGAGCAAGCAGATCCAGTCATTGCACCTTGGATCGTCGACCGGAGCCGCTCCTTCCGACACACGGACCCTGTTGAACTCGAAAAGAGCGCGCTCCCAACCCATGGATTGGGTATCACGCGCGAGTTTGTCGAGATCTTCCCTATCCATTTGATGCCCCACAGGAGGCCTTTAACTCATTAGGTCCGGCTATTTGGAGTGCCATCTCCACGCGGTCTCAATGATAACTCCAA
>DASXUJ010000025.1 GCA_036504895.1 Syntrophorhabdaceae bacterium | reverse complement strand
AAAGGATTTATAAAAAACGAAGTCCATGGAACGACAAGGAATGTCGAAAACAGGTGAGATATGTGACAGAATTGTCACTGCTGTAAGGGGCATCCCTCTCAGGGAAGTTTTTCTTCCACCCTTTTTACAAAGTCATCGAGCGCTGAATTGAGGAGGGCCGGCCAAAACCGCTCGGGGACGTCCGATTCAATTGTTCCCCGGGCAACGATCTGATATTGACGAAGACCTGCCCAAAGGCTACCTTCGATAGTGAGCATCTTTGTAGTGCCTACGAAGCCGAAACTGGAGATCTCGGCGCGGCTTATCCGTATTACGGTGGTGTTGCGGGTCACGTACTCGGCCACTGTGTCGCTACGGCAGAGCTTCGATTTGAGCACCTTCGTAAGGGGGGGTGCGATGGTGAAATCGATCTCGCTTCCCACGATCGCCCGGGGATCGGCACGCTCATCCGTCACGGTGACGGGACAGGAGGACGGTGCGGAATAGGGGGTCATATCGACACGGAGTGAATAGCAGCCGGTCAGGGCGGCAAGGACAAAAAGGATGACGGGTATGCGGACGGCCGCGAGTCCTCTCGATCTTTTCTTCATGCCCCCTTTTTATCATAATGTGCGCCCCGGGGGCAAGATGATTTTAATGATGTATCGTTTCAAGGAGTCCATCGTTCTTTACTTTATTATCCCCTTCAATTTTAGCGCATCGAGGGTGATTTGCTTGCGTAGCGCGAGGTCGGCGGCTTTCTTTATATCGATGTGGGTTGCAAAGAGCCAGACCTGCCCTCCCGTCTCCACGTATCCCACAAACCAACCCTGTTCGGGCAAGGTTCTTGCCGCCCAGCCGGTCTTTGCGCGGACCGTAAAAAGGGGATTCACCTCGTTTACCATGAGCTTTTTCACCACTTCCATATGTTCCTTCTTGTAAGGGAGCGACCCGTGATAAAGATTCCGAAGGAACAGGACCTGTTCGTAAGGAGATATCGACAGATCGCCCGCGAGCCAGAAGGTGGTCAGATCAGGCCCGGCAAGGCCATTGCCGTAACCTGTTTTTCCGAGAAGCTCTGTGTATTTCGCTCTGTCCATGCGCTTTGCCAGCTCCTGATAAAACCATACGCAGGAGAGGGGGAACGCCGTCTCCAGCCTCTGATCGTTGTTGCAGCCCCTCACCTCCTGCTTCTTCCCGTCCCATGGTATTACCGCCTTCTCATCGCTGACCGCCCCCTGATCGAGGGCAATCAAGGTGTGAGGGATTTTAAACGTCGATGCCGGCACGAATCTCTTCCGGGCCCGGTCCTCGTTCCAGACGTACTCTTTCTTTCCATCGAGGGATGAAATGACAATGGCCCCCTCCACTCCCCGATTCCCAAAGAGCGTTTCCAGCTCCCGGTCATCAGCAGAAGATGCCCCGGCGAAGAGAAAGATGAAAGTCAGAACAACGAGGCTTTTCACGACACCCATAAGAGACTCCTGATTTTCTTGAGATTCAGTGACCATCCCCCCATTAAATCGGTCCTTTTTCGGGCATCATCCGGCGTGAGCACCCGGTGGCACCGACAATTTTTATAGAATACTTCGGGCAACTCAATTGTCAACAGACATTTATTGCAAAAGAACATAAATGAGGAGCCTCCGCCGATTTTGTGATACACTAAGGGCGTGTTCGAGTACCACCTAAAGGACCTCGCCGGCATTGGATTGAAGTGCATCGCCATGGCAGGTCGCATCGACGCGCTGAGCGCCTCCTCCATCCAAAAAATATTCGAAGACCTTGTTCTTGCGGGAGAGCGCACCCTTCTCGCGGATATGGCGGACGTGACCTACGTGAGCAGCGCGGGCCTCAGGATCTTTCTCGTGGCCCAGAAGGAGCTGAAAAAAGTGGGGGGCGAGATCATACTTTCGGGCATCACCGATTCCGTCTTCGAGATCTTCAGGATGAGCGGCTTTACCCAGGTCTTCCGCATCATAGGGGGCCTTGCGGATATCGCGGGACCGACAGGCGCCGGGCAGGCCGGCTCGGGGATCGTGCCAAGAGAAATAAAGGGCATTATGGTGGAATACGTGGAGCGGGAATGCTCCATGGGGTCCCTTCTCGCAATCGGCTCTCCTGAAAAAGCCGAGACTGCATCTTTTGCGAAAGAGGATGTAGTGGAAGTGAGACCGACGGACATGGAATTCGGGTGTGGTCTGGCCGCCCTCGGCTCCTCCTATGAAGAATATAAAGCCCTTTTCGGTGAGTCGATGACGGTGAAGAACAATTTTTTCTTTTATCCCGCCGTAAAACAGTCCGCCGTTGATTTTGTGCTCAAGGCAGATGAAGACCGGGGCATTACCTATAAGATGCTTCACGGGTTCGGGTTTCGGGGCGACTACCGATACCTCCTCTCCTTTAAAGAGGCCCCCGGCGGCACGATAGATCTGGCCGGCCTGATAATGTCATTTATGGAAATCTCGTCGAAAAACGTGATCGGTTTTGTCATAATCGCGGAGAGTAAAGGCGTCTGGGCCATGCACCTCAAGCAGCCGCCCATCAAAGAGCTGTAACCGGCAGGGGGCGGCCGTATTTTCGACAACGAGAATTTTCCCCATTGGATCGATTTTCCCGTGGAGCCCGCCTTCGTGAATCATGTGGTGGTGGCCACGGGCATCGCGGTCCGGGAGAGGTCCCTCCTGGGGCCCATGACGCAGGCCCTCCTGTCGGAGGGAAGCGCTTTCCATGTCCACGGCGCCATTTTCGATAAGGCGCCCATGGGAAACAGCCTTGAAGGCTTTGACGCCGAGATCGCCCGCATCTTCAATGACTTTTCCGTGCACAGGATCCAGCATTTCCTCGGGAAATCACGGTTCTCGGGAGGCATGGCGGCCATTATCGAGCTCGAGGGCTAGTCGTGGACCTCTGGATGGGCGCGATAAACCTCGGTTTCCTGTATGCCTTCCTGGCCATGGGTGTGTTTATCACCTTTCGCATCCATGACTTTCCCGACATTACGGTAGACGGGAGTTTCGTCACCGGGGCGGCGGTAACCGCCGTACTGATCGTGGCGGGGGTAAACCCCTTCCTGGCCCTCACCCTCTCTTTTCTCGCAGGGGCCCTGGCAGGCGTCATCACCGCCTTCATCCATACCCGGTTCAGCATCAACGGACTTCTCGCGGGCATCCTCGTCATGACCGGCCTTTATTCCGTAAATCTCCACATCATGGGAAGGTCGAATATCCCCCTCCTCTCCCAACCCGGCGTGATCACGATGCTGCGCAACCTGAATCCCGGGATGCCCCATGAACTGCTACTCGCCATGGTCTTTTTTGTGGTCGCCCTCCTCTTCTGGCTTGTGGTCTCCTATTTTTTCAAGACCGATTTCGGCATCACCATGAGGGCAGTAGGAAACAATCCCGCCATGGCCGGCGCATCAGGGGTGAATGTCAACGCCATGAAGATGGTGGGCATCGCGCTTGCGAACGGTTTTGTAGGCATATCGGGAAGCCTCGTGGCCCAATACCAGGGCTTCGCCGACATCGGCATGGGCATCGGCTCCATCGTCTTCGGTCTCGCAGCGGTGATCATCGGGGAATCGGTCATACGGACGAGGTCGATCTACGCGAAAGTGCTCTCCGTCATCATCGGCTCCATCGCCTTTCGTCTCATGGTGGCCCTGGCCCTTTACGTGGGTCTCGACCCTATCGACCTCAAGCTCATCACCGCCCTGTTCGTCCTTGTAATCCTCGTGTCGCCCCAAGTCGTTCACCGATGGGACGTGAAGAAAATGGGCCGCGCGGCATCAGCGATAAAGACCGGACACCATCGCAAGGCATGGGTGAGCCTCATCCTGGTAGTCTGTCTCGGCGCGGGCTCCTTCGCCGCCTATAGAATTTTCGGCAACCGGACCGTCCTCTCCTCGAAGGCGATACGGATCGGCGTGGTGCAGCTCGTCGACCACGACCTCCTGAACATCACGAGAGTCAGCTTCGTGGAAGAGATGAAGAAGCTCGGATACGAGAACGGCAAAAACGTCGTCATCGATCTCGAAAATGCAAACGGGGAGATGACCACCGTCAATTCGATCATGGATAAATTTCTCCATAACCGCGTGGACATCGTGGTCCCCATCTCCACGGGATGCACCCAGGCAGCCGTGAACAAGATCAAGGACCGCCCCATTGTCTTTGCCACGGTGGCAAACCCTTTTATCATAGGGGCGGGCAAGACGGACACGGACCACCTCCCGAATGTGACCGGCGTCTACGGTTCCGTGCCGGAGGATAAGCTCCTCGGCCTCGCGACAAGGATCCTGCCCGGAAAGATAAAAGTAGGGGCGATCTGGGACCCCTCCCAGGAAAATTCGGTCTATAACGTCAATAACCTGAAACAGGCCGTTACGCAAAACCGGGACGTCACCTTTGTGGGCGCCACCGTCGCAGGTTCATCGGAAGTCTACCAGGCGGCGACGTCGCTCACCCACAAGGGGATCGACGCCTTCGTCCTGAGCCCGGATAATATTGTCTACTCCGCCTTCGACTCCGTGATAAAGGCAGCGGACGCGAAGAAGATCCCCGTTTTCACGGGCGACATAGAGCGTCTCCAGGCCGGTGCACTGGCTGCCTACGGGTACGACTACGCTTTGAGCGGCACCCAGGCCGCCCATCTTGTGGATCGGATCATCAAGGGCGAAAAACCCGCCCATATACCCTTTGAAAAGTATCGCAAGCTCACCCTGAAACTGAATGACGCCGCGGCGAAAAAGCTCGGCATCACCTTCCCCTCCGACCTTGTCGCAGAAGCGGCAGCGGTCTATCGCGCCGCGGTGCCCGGGCGAAGCGCCAGGAGGCTCTGCATTTTCCAGTTTTCGGACAATTACCTCCTCGTGGAGAGCACGAAGGGCATTATGGACGAGCTGACGAAAAGCGGGACCCTCGATAAATACGGGATTACAGTAACCCTGAAGAACTCGCACAACGATTACGGCACTGCCCAGGCCATCGTGCAGGACATGGTGCGCCAGGGCTTCGATTATATCATCACCGTCTCTTCTCTCGCGTTACAGGTCACGGCCAACGGCAACAAGACCATACCCCATGTCTTCGGCACGGTCACCGATCCCTACAGGCTTGGAGTGGCCAAAAGTCCGTCCGACCACATCCCCAACCTCACCGGCATCGCGACCTTCCAGCCCGTGGAGGCGACCATAAAAACGATGCGGACCGTGTTTCCCAAGGCAAAACGGATAGGGATCGTGTGGAACCCTTCCGAGGCAAGCTCCGAGGCATGTACCCTCAAGGCGCGGGAATGGGCGAAAAAATATGATTTCGAACTTGTGGAGCGGACGGTGACGTCTACGGATGAGGTGAAGGACGCACTGTCGGCCCTTCTCAACAGGGGGATCGACCTCTTCCTTACCTCCGGAGACAATTCCGTGATACTCGCCTCGAGAACGATCGCCGAAATTCTGAACGGCCGGAAGATCCCTTACTTTACCAACGATCCCACCGACGTGGAGCACGACGCGTTCCTTTCCATCGGCGCCGATTACCATGAGGTTGGGGTCGAGACCGCGAGAGTTGCCGAACGCGTGATCCGGGGCGAGACGACGAAAGAGATCCCGATCAAGGATTATGTCCCTGAAAAAATAGGGGTAAATCTGAAACTGGCCGCCCTCTACGGGGTAAAGATCCCCGACAGCCTGCTCTCAAAGGCAGCGATCGTGAAGAGGTAGGAGATGATCGAGCTCAGCAGCATCAATAAGACATTCAATCCCCACACGGTAAACGAAGTCTGTGTGCTCCGGGACGTGAGCCTTCTCATAAAGAAAGGCGAGTTCGTCACCCTCATAGGCACCAATGGCTCCGGAAAGTCGACCCTCCTCAACGTGGTGGCGGGTACGGTACTTCCCGACTCGGGCAGGGTCGTCATCGACGAGAAGGATGTGACGAAGAAGCGGGACTTCGAGCGGGCACGCTCAGTAGCCAGGGTGTTCCAGAACCCCTTCATGGGGACCGCGCCGGACATGACCATTGCGGAAAACCTCCTCCTCGCCTACCTGAGGGGCAGGAAACGCTTTCTCGGGAGGGGTCTCACCAAAGAGCGGATCGATTTCTTCAGGCAGAGGGTCGCGGAGCTTGAGATGCAGCTCGAGACGCGCCTCGGCACGGTGATCGGCACCCTTTCCGGGGGACAGCGCCAGGCCATAAGCCTCCTTATGACCGTGATACGGGAACCGGAGGTCCTCCTTCTCGACGAGCATACTGCCGCCCTCGATCCCAGGTCTGCGGCCCAGATCATAAAACTCACCAAGACCTTTATCGAGCGGGGGAACCTCACCACCCTGATGGTGACCCACAGCATGCAGCAGGCCCTGGAGATGGGGAGCCGCACGGTGATGATGCATCAGGGCCGGATCATCGACGATATCCCGGGAAAGGAGAAGGAGCGGCTTACCGTCGACGACCTCCTCGCAAAATTCGCCGAGTTGAGAAAAGCGGAGAAGCTGACCGGCGAGATGATAGAACAGTTGAGAAGAGAATACCTCTGATTCTCCCGGGCACTTTCTTCGTCCATTCCTGCCTTACCCTTTCCTCACAACTGACTCATCTGGCAGTTATGTGAATTTCTGTTGCATATGATAGTCGATGGCTATCGCCGACGATAGCTGACAATTATCACCTCGATTAACGCTTTAATAATATTACGCTTTGACCATGGCATGCACATTGCTACTTACGGAGTATCACTTCGAAACAAATCGGCCGGCTACACAGGGACAGGGCCGATCGCGATAGTCGTCATACCAGGCTTACCGGTCAGGGTCATACAAGGGCCTTGACGTACCCGGATAAAGGCCTGGGACGGGAGGGCATTATGGCACGAGAACGGGGGTTTGAGTCCGAAGGCGGGTCTAGGGCCGGTATAATGGATGAGGCGCTTATAGAGGTGTTCGGATGCGTCTCTCTTGGAAACGTGAAAACAGGAAAAGGCAGAATAATGAGCACGGCCGATTTTGCCTTGCCCCACGGTGAAATGGATGAGACCCTTATAGAAGTGTTCGGATGCGTCTCTCTCGACAGGGTCGTCCGGTTGGACACCGGCAGGGAGAGAAGGCTCGACCGGGCCGCGCGAATAAGCCGGGAGGCCGCCCTTCCCATGGAGCGGGGTCTGAAGGTAAGGTATCACTAAAAAGAGTTGTCTCCGGTGCCCTTCCCGGCGATTTCAAATGCTGCTTCGTGTAAAAGGTTCATTTGAGATCAGAAGTGGTGTAATAAAGCGGGATGGAGCTTGCCCGGGCTTCAATCCGCCTGTGTATCAGTAAACCCCTCCCCGGGGTAAAAAGATCGATGCGTGTCCGAGACCGCGTGACCTCCTTGGCTGCACATGCTTCCCGGACACGCTTGACTTTTGTCGGGGTTTCTCCACAAAGATTCCAAGTTCTTACTCTTTCTCACAGGGACCGGTTCCATTCCCGTTGCTCCTCCTACTCCCGCTCAATCTGACAACCGGTCCTCCCCGCACCATTAAATTACACATTAATTACCACCCTCTGTTTTCATGAAATTAATCTCCCTGATTAGAAGGAGTTCCCCATCTATCGACAGTTGTTCCACCGAGGCCTCCAAGTCTTTCCAATTGGAACGAAGAGTCGCAACCATTCCTGATGGCCTCTTGCCTTATCAAGCGAGCATTCGCCCAATAATTGTCCAAAGGACCGGGCAGGCAACCTCCGTCTCCCTCAGCGACAGAATATTTTTCCTAAATTTGTATACCTTTTTTTGGAAATCAGGTATAACTGTTGTATACGACAGTTTAATTGAATACGAGAAGAATCTATGAAAATAGATGAAAACCGGTTCTTCCGGGAGATTACTCTGCGCATCTGCGGGAGTCTCGAAATCGAGAAGGCCCTCTGGCGCTGTTTCCTCTACATCAGGGAGATCATCCCCGCCGACGAGCTGATCTTCACCGTCTACGACCCCCTCGCCGGAGTACTTGAAGTGGTGGCGACTGCCGATGAAAAGGGGGGTGTTGCCCGGGCCGACCGGATCACCATGGCCATGCCCCTGCGGGGTCAGCTCGAAGATCCGGTGAAATTTCCCCGCGTAAGAGTATGCGGCGACGTATACGAGGACGAGATACTGAAACCCGTCGCCCGCCACTACCGCTGGCCCGATTCCTCGATCATCGTGGGGAGACTTATCATCGAGGGCAAGTTCGTCGGTTCCTTTATCGGCCGCGTGGAAGGGAGGGGTCGCTATGGACAGGAGCACGGGGGACTATGGTCCCTCATCAACGAGCCCGCGGCAGTAGCCCTGGCCAACAGCCGCCGTTACCAGGAGCTCATGAAGCTGAAAGAACTGCTGGCCGATGACAGCAGGTATTTTCAGAACGAGCTTCGCCGCGGCTACAGCGAGGAGATCGTGGGCGCCGAATTCGGATTGAAAGCTGCCATGGAACAGGTCCTCAAAGTCGCGCCCCAGCCGAGCCCGGTGGTGCTCTACGGGGAGACAGGGACGGGCAAGGAGCTCATGGCCAATGCGATCCATAATTTCTCGCCCCGCCACTCAGGTCCCCTCATAAAGGTAAACTGCGGGGCCATCCCCGACTCCCTGATCGACAGCGAGCTTTTCGGCCACGAAAAAGGCGCCTTCACGGGGGCCTCATCCCAGCAGCGGGGAAGATTCGAAAGGGCCCATGGGGGAACGATCTTTCTTGATGAGGTGAGCGAGCTTCCCCCCAATGCCCAGGTAAGGCTCCTGAGGGTACTCCAGGAAAAGGAGATAGAGAGGGTGGGCGGCGTCCAGTCGGTCAAGGTCGATATACGGATTATCTCGGCCACCAATAAGGACCTCCGCACTCTCGTGGCGCGGAACCTCTTCAGGGACGATCTCTATTATCGCCTCTCCGTCTTTCCCATCCATATCCCGCCCCTCCGGGAGCGGCGGATGGATATTCCTGCCCTGGTCGAATTTTTCATGCGTAAGAAATCCCGGGAGGTTGGTTTCAATTTCGTGCCCGGCCTTGCACCGGGGACCATGGAGAAGCTCATCGGATACGACTGGCCCGGCAACGTGAGAGAGCTTTCCAACGCGGTGGAGCGCGCTATCATCATCCACGAAGGAAAGCCCCTCACTTACGAAGATATCGTAGGCCTTCAGGGGGACCATGACAGGGAGGCGGAGAAGACCAGGGAAGAGACCGGCATGACCCTCACGGGCATCGAGGCCCTTCACATTCGGCGTGCCCTGGAGGCCGCGGAAGGGAGGGTTGAAGGGGCCGGCGGGGCGGCGGCTATACTGGGCATCAACCCCGGAACCCTTCGCCACAGGATGCGAAAGCTGGGCATCCCCTTCGGCAGGGCCGCAAAAATGGGAACAGTCGCATGAAAGAGGCAGAAAAGACATACGAAGAGCTTCTGGATGAGATCCGAAGAATGGGGCAGCGTCTTGACGAGCTCCGCAGGTCCGATCCGGAGCAGCGATACCGGCGCATTATAGACACCGCCGAAGAGGGGATATGGGTCCTCGATGAAACCTACCTCACCACCTTCGTGAACAGGAGGATGGCCGCCATGCTCCTCTACGAGCCGGAGGAGATGATCGGAAGAAGGCACGACGAGTTTCTCTTCGAAGAAGATTTCCCCGACCTCGCGGAGAAGACCGCCATGCGGCGCCAGGGCATTCCCGGCAGATACGAGAGGAGGCTCAAAAGAAAGGACGGGACTGTCCTGTGGGCCCACGCCTCCGCGTCGCCCATTGTTGACGGAGAGGACAGGTTTCAGGGCTCCTTTGCCATGTTTACCGATATCACGGAGCGTAAGGATGCGGAAAAGGCGCTCCGGGAGAGTGAAGAGAAATACAGGGGCATCTTCGAAAATGCGGTGGAAGGCGTATTCCAGAGCACCCCCGAGGGCAGGCTCATGACGGTCAACCCGGCCATGGCCCGCATGTTCGGATATGTCACACCCACGCAGATGAAGGAAGGGATCACGAGCATCGGTTCCGAGCTCTATGCCCGCGCGGAAGACCGGCGTACTTTTAAGAGGATTCTCGAGACGTCCGGGGTGGTAAGGGGCTTCGAAGCGCAGTTCCACAGGAAGGATGGGAGCCTCATGTGGGGCTCTCTCAATGTCCGAGCCGTGAAGGCACGGGCAAAGGGAGAGGTCCTCTATTATGAGGGCACCCTCGAAGACATTACCGCACGAAAGGGGGCGGAAGAGGCCCTCAAGGAAAGCGAATCAAGATTCAAGACCCTTTTTAACACCGCGGTCGATGCCATATACCTCTTCGAGATCACCCCCTCCGGGATGCCGGGACGCTTCGTGGAGGTAAACGAGATCGGATGCGAGCGGCTGGGATATACGAGGGAAGAGATGCTCTCCATGGGACCGAGGGATATAGATGCCCGTGAAGGGGCGGTCGACCTCCCCGGGATAATGGAGAGTCTCATCGAAACCGGATCGGTCTGGTTCGAGACTACCCATGTAACCAGGGAGGGGGACCGGATTCCCGTGGAGATCAGCTCCCGCCTCTTCACCCAAAAGGACCGCACCCTGGTCCTCTCCATTGCCCGGGACATATCGAGGAGAAAACAGGCGGAGGAGGGTTTAAGGAGATCGGAGGAACGATACCGGAACATATTCGAGAACGCGGTGGAGGGCATCTACCAGGTCACGCCGGAGGGCGGTTACCTGAGCGTAAATCCGGCACTGGCGCGAATCCACGGATTCGATTCTCCCGAGGAGATGATCGCGTCCGTCACCGACATCGCCCATCAGCTCTATGTAGACCCGAGCCGGAGGGCAAGGCTCAAGCAGCTCGTCGAGGAGGAAGGTTCGGTCAGGAACTTCGAGATCATGATGCGACGAAAAGACGGCAGCCTCCACTGGGTCTCCAACACGGCGCATGCCGTCCGCGACGACACCGGGAGGCTTGTCTATTACGAAGGCACCGTAGAGGACATCACCACCCGGAAATTTGCAGAAGAAGAGTTAAGAGAGCTTAAATCGACCCTGGGCGGCATGGTCGACATGGTCTCCCGGATCACCGAAGCCCGGGACCCGGGCATAAAAGGGCACCAGGAAAGGGTCTCCCGGCTCGCGAGGGCCATCGCCATAGAGATGGGCTTTTCAGCTGATATGGCGGATAACATAGAAAAAGCGGCCCGCATCCATGACGTGGGCATGATATCGGTGCCTGCCGAAATACTGATGAAACCGGGCCCCCTCACCGAAATGGAGCAGAACCTTGTAAAAGTCCATCCCCGGTCGGGGTACGAGCTGATCAAGGAGACGGGCCTCCCCTATCCGATCCCGGAGATCATCCTCCAGCACCACGAGCGCATCGACGGCTCCGGATATCCCCTCGGCCTCAAGGGGAGCGAGATACTCCTCGAGGCACGCATTCTCGCGGTCGCCGACGCGGTGGAGGCCATGGTTGCCCCCCGCCCTTACGCTCCCGGCGCCGATGTCGCCAAAGCGCTCGCGGAGATAGAGGGCATGAAGGGAACCCTCTACGATCCAGAAGCAACGCGCGTTTGCCTCATACTTTTCAGGGAAGGGGGATATTCTCTCATCTAGGGTGGGCAATCCTTACGGGCAGCCCACGGGCGTTGAGACCGGCGATATTCAAATAATCCAGGTTTCTCATCCACTCTTCTTTGGCGCACGTGCATCGCGCGCCCATTCACTGCGCCTGTCCTAAATATTGACACCCCGTTCCCCCTCTGTTATTGTTTACGCTCGGATTATATGGCTTATCTCGCGACTATAGCCCTTGAGCGCATCGATGTGGATGACCGGAGGTTTTGTATCTCCTATCCCATGGAGCCGGGGCCTCTTCTGCCTTCCATAGACCTTGTCGGGATTGTGGAGCCCCTCCTTCTCCTCGAAGGTTCCCCTTTTGTCATCATATCGGGACATAAAAGGGCGGAGGCAGCCTTGCGCCTCGGGCTTACGGAAGTGCCTGCTTTCGTGGAGTCCGGCCTTGAAGAAAAGGGAGCTCTTATCCGGGCGATCCATGCAAACGCGGGGAGAGGCCTTAATGTGGTGGAAAAAGCGATCGCCCTGGACAAGATGGCCGCGGCGGGCTTTTCATCGGAAGAGACCTTCGGGACCATGGAGGTCCTCGGGTGCAGTCCCCATGAAAAGGTCCTGAGCACCTTTCTCGCCCTCGCACGGGCCGGGGACCCATTCAAGGCATTTATCCACACGAATGGCCTTTCCCTCAGGAATATAGAAGATTTGTTGAAATTCAATGAGGCGGAGAGAAAGGAGCTTCTCGCGCTCCTTTCGCCGCTGCACGTCACTGAAGGGTATCTGCGAGACCTCCTGCGCCTGATCGCGCTTATGAAGGTGAAAGAAGGGCGGATCGATTTCGTTGCCCTCGGGGGCACGGAGAATGCCGGCGATTTACGGGCGAAGCTGAAGCAACGGACCCATCCCTTGCTCACCTCCATGGAAGCGAGACTGGAAGAGGTGAAGGTCCGGATGGCGCTGCCCCCGAACATTGATATAAGGGTAGACCCTTTTTTTGAAAAGGAGTATATTGATATAGGTATAAGAACCAGGGATATTGAGGATTTAGAGAAGGCCCTGGAAAAACTCCGCAGGACCCTGGACAATGGATCGATAGGGAGCATCCTTGAACTTACAAGAGGTTAATTTTGTCGAGACGAAAGGGAGAATAGTCCGGGACTGCCCCGGCACGAAGAACCACGTCTGCTGCGGCTACAAGACGATCGACCTCATCGAGGGGTGCGTCCTCTCCTGCTCGTACTGTATACTCAAATATTATATGAATACCGCCGGCATAAGCGTGCACGGTGATATCCCTTACATCCTCTCCCAGATAGAGGAAGAGATAGAGGGTGAGTTGGACCATGTGTTGAGGTTCGGCACGGGCGAACTGTCCGACAGCCTGGCCCTCGACCGGAGATTCAGGCTCAACGGGCCCCTGATGGAATATTTCGGGGAAAAGAAGCGGGCCCTCCTCGAGTTGAAATCGAAGTGGGCGGATATCTCTCCTATTGCGCCTTTTCTCAATCCCTATACCGTGGTCTCTTTCTCCCTCGCCCCCCAGAGGTCGATCGATCGGGAAGAGCGGCGGACGAGTCCCCTTTACAAGAGATTGAAAGCGGCCCGCAAGGCGCAGGAGATGGGCTCCTTCGTAGGGCTCCACCTCGACCCCGTGATCATTTATGACGGTTTCGAGAAGGATTATGAGTATCTGACAGAGGACATATGCAGGATCCTCGATCCGGAGAGGATCATATGGATAAGCCTCGGGCTTCTCAGGTTCCCGCCGGGGCTCATGGACCATTTTATCGAGCATGAAAGGCGAAACCTCCTCTACGGTGAATTCATACGGGGAGAAGACGGGAAATACCGTTACCTGAAGAAAGAGAGGGTAAAGGTCTATAAGATGCTCCAGGATATGCTGAAGAGCCGGAGTCCCGACCTCTTCGTCTACCTCTGCATGGAGCGGCCCGATGTGTGGCGGGAGGCGATGGGGAAGGACCTCGCAACGAGCGGGGACCTGGTCGACCTTTTTGATGACAGGATAAGGAAATTCTACGGAGGTGGGTTATGAGGTTTGAAGGGCAGGTAGTATTTATCACGGGCGGGACCCGCGGCCTGGGCAAGGCCATGGCGGAGGAATTTCTCAAAGAAGGTGCCTCCGTGGGAGTCTGCGGTATCCCCGAAGAGGCGGTCGCCCGCTTCGAGGAGGAATTCAAGGGAAAACCGGTCCTCGCCTTCCATGCGGACGTAACCGATTATGCCGCGATGGAAAACGTGGCGGCGAAGACCATGGATAAGTGGGGCAGGGTCGACGTGCTCGTCAATAACGCCGGCGTGGTGAATGCTCTCGGACCCGCGGCGAAGATGAAGAAAGAGGAATTCGACAAATCGATCGACATAAACCTGAAAGGCGCCTTCTATGCGTGCCAGATATTCGGCAAAAAGATGATCGAAGGGAAGTACGGACGGATCATCAATATCGCGTCCCAGGTCGCCCTCTTCGGAGAGCAGGGTTTTCTGCCCTACGCGGTGAGCAAGTCGGGACTTATGGTCATGGCGAGGACCCTTGCCTATGAATGGTCGAAATTCGGGGTCACCACGGTGACCGTGGCTCCCGGGTTCATCAAGGGCGGGATGAACGAGGGGCTCGTCAGGAAAGAGGCCTTCGTAAACTACCTTTCCGGCAGGACACCCATGGGCAGGATGATGGATGTGGAAGAATACGTGGGTCTCATACTCTATCTGGCGACGAAAGAGGCGGCATATATCAATGGCGAGACCATCACCATGGACGGCGGCATGACGGGCTATACCCCTGAAGGTCTTCTCGATTTCATCGGCAAGGCGGCCAAAGGCAAATAATTATGGATGTCATCCCTTTTATCCAGTTCAGCCTGAACAGCCGTTATGTCTCGCGATGGATATACGGGGGATTGCTGTTGTACATACCGGTCCTTAACTTCTTCTCTCTCGGGTATCTTTCAAAGGTGTCGAGGGTGGTCATGATCGGGAGCGTGGGCCTGCCCACATGGGACCGGAGGTACGAGATATGGATGGAGGGGGCAAAAATGCTCCTCCTCTTTATTCTTTACGGGGCCATCCCGTTCTTCATGTTCTCCTGCGGCTTCTTCCTCCAGTCCTTAAGCAGCCTCACGGGGTTTTTCGGCGGGATCATGATTCAGCTCTCTTATGTGGCCCTCTTCATCTCCTCCTTCTTCCTGCCCTTTGCCTTCATCACCTTTTCGGAAAAATCCGATTTCAGGCAGGCCCTTGAATTTGAGAAGATCCTCCGGGCCATCAAGGAAGTTACCCTGCCTTATCTGGCGGGTTATGTGGGCACGGTGCTCGCCCTGTTCGTCTGCTGGAAGATCATCCCGATCCCCAAGGCCTTTTTCCTCCAGCTCATCATGGTCGCCCTTCTGTCGGTGGTGACCTACTATGTCCTCCTCGTCTCCACCTACTACTTCACCCAGATTTTCCGGCGCACGTCTCTTTCCACGGAGATCGTGGAAAGAGACGTGCAACTACCATAGGGGCTTGCGGCGCCCCCTCCGATAGCAAAGCTATCGGAGCCTCCCCTTCTCGCCCGCGGTGCGGGCTACATCACGCGGGACGATTGAGATTGACCCATCCGTTTTTGAACCACGCCTGATCTCATCGGGAAGAGCCTGCTTTTTTCTCTTCCGCATTAACGCTTTACAAAGATCCACTGTTTTATAGGATTTCGTCGCGCCCTCCTCGGGCAAAGCCCGTAGAGGCTTTGTTGGGGGGCTGGAATATAGAATAACCCCTCATTCCCTTTGGGGAATGAGGGGTTATGGGGACCCGATGGTAACTTTTCTTTCTTAAACCCTGAATCCTCCGACTACCTGCTCCAGGGTGATGGACAGGCCCGCCAGCTCCTGGGAGGCCGAGGCGATATGCTCTGAGCTTTTTGAGGTTTCTTTGGAGACGGAGGCTATGGTTTCGATATCCCTGTTGATCTCTTCTGAGGTTGCAGCCATCTGCTCCGTGGCCGAGGCGATCTGCTGGACCATGCTGTGGAGCTCGTTGACGCTGCCCACTATATTGCGGAGCACGTCTCCTGCCTGGCTGCTCAGGTCAACCCCGGATTTCACTTCAGTGCTGATGTTCTCCATGGAGATCACCGCCTGGTGGACCTCATTCTGTATCGACTGGATCATTCCTCCGATTTCCGAGGTGGAATTGCCCGTTCTCTCCGCGAGCTTCTTCACTTCATCGGCCACGACCGCGAAACCGCGACCCGCATCGCCCGCCCTGGCCGCCTCGATTGCCGCATTGAGGGCAAGGAGGTTGGTCTGGTCGGCGATATCGTTGATGACGCTGATGATCTCTCCAATCTGGTTCGATCGCTCTCCCAGGGACTTGATAAGCTCCGCCGACTGGCCTATGGTCCTCGCGATTGCCTTCACCTTCTCCACTGACCTGTCGACCACGTCCTCCCCGTCCTTTGCGAGTCGTGCCGTATCCGTTGCGGACGTTTCGATGGCCGATGTATTCTTGGCTATATCGAGCACCGTCTGGGACATCTCTTCCGAAGCAGTGGCCACCTGGGATGCCCGGCCTGCCTGCTCACCCGCACCGGTGGACATTATCTCGGAGCTCTGGTTCAACTGCTGGCTCGCCGCCGCCATATTCGTGGCCACGCTCTTCACCTCGCCGATGATCTTCTGGAGTTTCCCCACCATATCTTTCATTGCGGTCAAAAGCTGTCCCGTCTCATCCTGCGATTTTATTTCGATCTCCGTCGTCAGGTCGCCGTCTGCGATCCTGTGTGCCACGGCTACGCCCTCGCTTAAGGGCTTTGCGATTCCCCGCGCCAGGAAAGAGGCAAGGAATATGGCGAATGCGAAAACTACCGCGCCGATAATAATGAGCACGAACCGCGCCCGTACGAAGGTGGTCCTCGCCTCCTTTGCGCCTATGGCGGTGCGTTCGCTCTGATACTTCACCATCTCGTCACACGATTCGGACAGCATGCCCGATATTTGAAGACTGCCCGTGAGCAGGGTGCTTGCACTCTGAGTGTTTCCCGCAGACGCAAGCTCAATTACCTTATCGTTGGCAGTCCGGGCAATCGCCACGTTTCCTTTGATCGCCTCGATAAGCTCCTTGCCCTTGGGGCTCTTCTCCATGCCCTCCAATTTCTCGAGTGCGGTTTTGTAGGCTTCCCGCGCCTGGGCGATCTTCTGCTTTTCGGTCTTTGTCATGCCCTCTTCATTGGCCACCACGATAGTGAGAACCGCCTTGTCGAGGTTTGCAATGGAAGTCTGTATGATGTGCGCAAGATTGATCTTCGTATTGTTCACGCCGATTATCTGCTCAAGTTTGCCGTTTATAGTGCCCAGGCTCCATATGCCGGTAATGGTAAGAAGGACCATAAAGGCAATTATAAGCCCCAGACCGATGCCCAGCCTCCTGCTGATCTTAAGATCTCCGAATCTCATGGCGCGCTCCTCGTGTTTTATCGTCTAACCTGTCCATGTGCTACCAAGTGATCTATGTGTTCAAAATAAATTATCGCCATCTTAAAAAGTTACTTAAGAAATTATCAAAAACTTCCAATAAATACGCTCTTCTGCTATAATTACCCGACCGACCAGCAAGCTGGATGCGTACTTAAAGGTCCTGTCGGAACATGGCGTGAGAGAAGGAATATGGCGAAAGGGCAGGGAAGGGAAAAGAAGAACGGGGGCTCCGTCTCCCGAAACAGGGATGCCATTTTCAAAGCGGCCATGGAGCTCTTCCTCGAGAAAGGCTATGACGCGGCCACCACCAACGACATCTGCGAAGCCGCCGGGATCACAAAACCCACCCTCTACTATTATGCCAAGAGCAAGAGACACCTTTTCTACCTCCTCCACATGGAGGCCATAGAGAGAGACCTGGCTCCCCACCTGGAAAAGATGTCCGCCGTAGAAGACCCTCTTGCCAGACTCACAAAAATGATAGAGGGTTTTGCGGAGATAGTCTGCACTCATCCGGAGCTGAGGGTCCTCCTCCATGAGACTCTGGCAATACGAGATAACTATTTCAAGGAAGTGAGGCAGATGTGGAAGAAGCATTACTACCTGCTGAGGAATACAATAAAAGAGCTGCAGGAAAAAGGCGTGATCGCCAACAAGGCGAAGCCGTCCAGGCTGGCCCTCCTGGTACTGGGTATGCTGACCTGGGTCACCTTCTGGTTCGACTACAACAGAAAAGAAGAAATACAGGAAATAGCCGCCACGGCAGTAGAAATGGTAATGAGCGGGTTATCGGTGAAACAATAGAGCAGCAACTCCAGTAACCCAGCAACTCCAGCACCGGCAACAAAGAAAACCAATGTATCCTCAGTTGGGTGACTCGCCGCCGGGAGGGCATTGCAGTCCCCGCTTCGGCTGCGCTCATTACCCGCTAAGGCTCGTCGAGCACTCAGGCACCCAACTCGTCCCACCCACCCTCCGGGCGGGGCCCTTCTCCTTGACAATCTCCTCCCCCAATCCCTATAATCGCTCATATTCCGAGGAGGTTGAGATGACGCTCAAAGAGTATTTTGACGGAAATGACGGGCTGTGCGTGCTTGCGACGGCGGATTCGACGGGGGTGGTGGATCAGGCGGTCTATACCAAACCGGGGGTGGTCGATGAAACGACGATCGCGCTGATTATGCTCGACCGGCTGTCTCACGCGAATCTTGCGTCGAACCCCCATGCGTCGATTTTGTTTATCGAAAAAGCGCCGGCTTCCCGGGGCAGGCGCCTTTTTATTACTAAGTTGAGGGAGGAGGAAGACCCGGCGGCGGTGGAGCGGTTCAGGTCCGAAACGGGCTACTATCTCCCCGCGGGAGACCTGAAGAAGACGTTCCTCGTCTATTTTCACGTGGATCGGATAATGCCCCTCTATTCATGGCAGGAGCAGGCCGGCACATTTCACGGAGAAGATTGAGGGAAGCGGACGGACTTCCTGGGCTTCATCTTTTCAAATATCTTCCCCGTGTCAAAATCGTAGAGCCATACTTCCAGAAGGCGTGCATAGATGTAATAGTATTGGGCGAAGAGGTGGCGGTAAGTCCCGCGGCCGGGCCGCTCTTCCATCGATTCACTTCCCCCGTAGGGTGCCTCGGGCCTGAAGACGAGGAGGACCGCGACCCTGTCGGCCATCTGCTTTGCCTCCTTCGGTGTGAAACGGATGGTGCCCGAGATCGCATCCCGGGGCATGCGGTCATCCGCTCCGCTCCACGGAAGCTCGGCAACCCTTCCCGGTAAAACCCTGCCGGCGGTGGAAGATCCCGCCTTTTCCACCGGGTATTCGTTGAAATTCCGGAACGCGAGGAGGTACTCCTGGAATTTGATCTCTTCCATTTCAACTCGTGCGCCCGATGCGTCCGTGCCCGAATAACGGTTATCTATGAGGGGCGTATATTTGACGCTCAATCCCTTCAGGGCGTCGGTCTCTTTCCTGCTTGCAAGTACCCCCGACAGGCGGCACCGCACGTGAAGGAGTTCGTCGGACGGATCATACCGCGTATCGGCGGAGTTGAAGCGGATGGCATAGACGAGGGTGGGGTCTGATTTCCGGCTTTTCAAACGGTCATAGAGGCGTCCCGGCTCATACCCCACATAAAACGTCGGCAGGCGCGCCTGGTCCATCTCGAAGGGCCGGTCGTCAAAATCAAGAGGAAGGGTCGGCTCCCGGTATTCGGTCCTTCCTCTTCCCTGCTGCTGCATAGACCCGCCTCCGCCCCTGCGCTGGGCGTAAAGGAAATCACCCGCAACCAGAAGGAAAAGAGCCAATGAACCGGCTGCTATCGCGGTCCGGGTCCACATATGTCTCGTTTTAGGTGCCATGCGCGTTTGAATTCATAACTATTTTTGCGCATAATATCAAGTAAAAGGTACGGCGCGGGAAGGCCCGCACCACGGTGCGGCGGGCAGATAAGAGCGTTACGGACGGGCCGCTGTATACGGTATTAGGACAAAAAGGAAAAGGAGGAAAGAGAATGAGAGTAACCGGTATTCTTATTGCTGCAGTTTCATTTTCAGTCTTATGTGCGATTGGTGCGGGAGCGGGACAGGGCAGAGAGGAGAGGCCGGTCGAATATCTCAAGACGCCCCGTCCCATGGCATTGCCTTTTTCAGACGCGGCGCGGGTGGGGAACATCCTTTATCTTTCCGGCGAGATAGGCGTTGATTACCGGACGATGAAGGTGGCGCCGGGAGGCATAAAGGCAGAGACGAGGCAGACCCTGGAGAATATCAAGGCTACCCTTGAAAAATACGGCTCTTCTATGGACAACGTGTTTAAATGCACGGTCATGATCGCGGATATGTTGGAATGGCCGCTCATGAACGAGATCTATATGACCTATTTCAAAACAGACCGGCTGCCGGCTCGAAGCGCGATCGGTGCGAACGGTCTCGCCCTGGGAGCAAAAGTGGAAATCGAGTGTCTCGCCACCATTAATAAATAAGGAGTAAAGAACCCGGTCTCCTTGCGGGGGCGGCGCCTGAGTGGGCCTCGACCGGCGGGGAGCTTCCGGGGGCTTATCCCTTGATCCCCTTCAGTAGCGTCTCCATGTTTTTGACGGTCTCATCGTCGAGGACGCCCCTTCTCTTTGTCATTTGAAGGGCGGCCAGCGACAGGGCCTTGTAGACGGCTTTCTGGCCTTCCATGCCTTCCATGGCGCGCAGGTGGTCGGCGATTGTCTCCACGTCGCCCCTGATTACCGGTCCTGTAAGCGACATGAGGGGCCCCTTCTCCTCGATATTTTTGAGGGTCGCATTGATTATGGGGTGGAAGGGCTCGAGACCGATGCCGATCCTCTCCATCACCCCTTCCGCGCTTCCGAAGAGGGCGCAGAGGAGGTTGCAGACGAAGACTGCGGAAAGGTGGTAAAGGACCTTATGGGCCCCCTCGATAACCACGGCTTCATGTCCGATGGTGTTTGCGAGATGGGTGAGGGTGGCGAGGGCGTCTTCCCCTCCTTCGATGAATATATAGGTGCCGGGCAGCACGTTGATCGCGCTTTCAATGTCCGGGAATGTCTGGAGAGGATGGAGGGATCCGAGGATCGCCCCTTTTTCATCGAGGGGTTTAAGCATGGCCGAGGAATGGGCGCCGCTCGTATGGAAGAAGAGCTTGCCCTCGACGTTCTGGCCGCTTTCATAAATCTCTTCCGCTACCTTCTTTATCTCCCGGTCCTGGGTGGTCACGGCGATCACGTCGCTCGCCTCCACCACGTGCCGGTTTTGGTCCGTGTAGAGACACTCCTCCCCCAGGTATTGTCTCGCCATGCGTAAAGATTCCGGCCTTATATCCGAGATTGCCGTCACCTGGAGCCCCTTTGCCTTCATTGCGTGGCCTATGGCCGAACCTACTTTACCAGCACCGATAATACCTATTTTCATTGAAATACCTCTTTCGGCAATGTAAGTACCCCTTTTATGATTTCCAAGGCCCTTCCCCCGATGGTGTCGACGAACTTCACCCGTACGTCGGGGTCCTGAAGCGGTCCCTTCACTTCATAAGAGACGTAGAGGAAGCCGCCCTTTTTCTTTCCGAAAATACGCCCCAGGAGGGGGATCCGGTCAAAGATGGAATCGATGGTGACCAGGGGTGACACGATAATGTTGCCGTCAATTTCATTTTTCCCGGTATAGATGTCGCCTGAACCGGTGAGAACCATGGCCGGGCTGTCGATAATGAAGTTATCCGTTCTGAAGACGCCTTCCCTCGCATTGAATGTGGCGCCCATTCGCTCATAGGGGAGGCCCTCCGCGCCGAGGTCGACCTTGCCCCTCACGAGCTCGTATACGTTGAGCAGACCCAGCACCTTTGACAGGAGGTTCCACCGCTTGATTACTCCGTTCTCGCTATAGAGGTGTAGCGTTCCGTTCACGCCGGCAATCATCTCTTCTTTCGTCCGGCCGTGGGTACTTAGATTTCCCTGGGCGAACCATGTCCCTTTGACTACCTGCGCCTCCGAATCGAGGGCGGTGAGCACTTCTTTGCTCGTAATATTATCGAGCTTGCCGTTCACCGAGAAAGCGGGCGACAGGCCGGAAAGATCGACTGCCCCCGAAAAGGCCGCGTGCCCCCCCAGGGTATCCATTTTTAATTCCTTCACCGTGACCTTTCTTTCGTCCATCGTACCTTCGATAGTCAGATTCCTGCCCTTGAGAGCGCCCAGCTTCACGGCGCCTGCTTTCATCGTGAGGGTGCCTTTCGCGCGGCCGAATGGGCTGTCGGGCTTTAAGGGCCGGGCCTTGAATTCGGAATCGCTCTGGAAATCGTCCATGTCCAGGCTTTCCATATCCAGGGCGAGAGCGAAGCGCGGAGCCTGGAGCCCCTCTGCATGAAGCGATCCGGCTCTCATCGTGCTCGCTCCGCAGATGAAACGGTCCACCCTCACGGCGAAGGCATCCCCCGTAAAATTCGCCTGGAGCTTGACCTCTTTAAGGGGTTTCCCGAGACCCGGGATCTTAAAAAAACCATTGTTTACATTGATGTACCCCTTCGCGAAGGAGACTTTCTTCGTCTGCAGGTCCACGCCCTTCAAGGACATTACCGCTTCGGCGTCGCCCCTGGCCACGGTCTCCGTGGTCGCAAAGAGGGGTGCCACTTTTTCAAAGCCGTCGACTTTCAAGGCTACATCGAGGTCCATGATCCGGTTTTTCCTTATGTCCCCCTTGATGTCGGCGTCGATGGGGCCGAGGTTATAGGTGAGACGGGTGAGGTGAAGGAGGTCCTTTTCCTCCGAAATATCGAAATTCGCCGTATTGGCGAAGCCCCGGTTCTTGGTCATCACCCCCGGGACCTCGTAGGATAGGTCCTTCATGTCGATTGCCCCGTGGACCTTGTACATGAGGTCCTTCTCCTCTATGCCCACATCGATGAAGGCCATGCCCCCGGTCTTGACCGGCAGCGGCAGGATGTGCTCCACATGGGCCGCCTCCAGGGGGCCTTTGATCCTGAAGCCCATCCGGTCGGGGCTCCATGACCCGGTGATGGTAAGGTCGGTGCCTTCCCGGGTTACCTCGAGGGGCTCGAAGCTGATACCTGTCCGGGCGAAGCTGTAGGCGCCCTTGAAAGAGAAGGGCAGGGTCTTCCAGATCGCCCCGCCCCCGGTCATGACCCCGTTGCCGCGATAAGCCATGGCGCCCCCCTCCTGTGCTTCCACTGAAAAACTGCCTGATGAGAGGCCTTGGGAGAGGGAGAAATCATCTCTTTTCACCATGGGGGCCACATCTTTCAGATTGACCGTGTAGGAGCCGTCGACTTTCATTTTTTTGGACGAAAAGGCATAGGAAGCGGTCACGTCCCGGAAGGAGGAATCTTCCCATGTCCCCTTTACGCCGGTCGCCGAAACGGACTTGTTGTCGATATGAACGGCTCCTTCCATGGCGGAAATCTGCCATGTCTTATATGAGCCGTAAAGGTCTTTGACGACGAGGTCTACGTCGGAATGGCGACCTGCCGCGATATAGCTGATCCTTTTAATGGCGACCCGGCCGCCTTTCACATAGTCCCACAGGCTGGATGCACCCTTCTCGATCTTGTCAAGGTCGACATAGTGCTTGAATTCCTTCACATCCAGAAGACCGGAAGAGACCTCCACCCGTGAGACGTCGAGGTCCGTAAGCTCCACGTCCACACGGAATGGCGCGTCTTTGAAGATTACCTCCGGTACATGGACCCGCAGCACGTTCTTTTCATAGGAAAGGGTCGCCGTGCCCCGCAGCGTCTCGTGAAAACGGGGATCCTTAAGCTCTTCTATCCGCAATTCGTATCCCGAAACGGCAAAGGACGCCTCGAGGGAGAGTCTGTTCTTTTCGTACGCGAAGGTCCCCGCGCCATCTACGAAACCCGCCATATCTTCGGTCCATTGGCCCATATCGAGGCCCTTTACCGATGCCGTGCCTTTTACTGCCCCATTTTTTCCCTTGACGAGACCTTCACCGTCCACCATGAGCGCGGCGAACCACCGGTCGTTCTCTATCTCGCCGCGGAACCGGAAGGGTTTGCCCTTTCTCAGGTGCTCCGCCGTAAGCGCTTTTATCGTGAATTTTTCCGTTCCGTAGGTGATGACGCCGTTTCTCGCCTCGAGAAGGTCCGTGGGGATTATAGAGAATTTTGCCTTCCCTTTTTTCTGTTTCGGTATGGTGACGCTGAAATCGGAGAGGGCGACATGGTTGAAATAGAGTCCTTTCCTCGGGTTGATGGCCACCTTCAGGTCTTTAGCGTTTCCCGTGACCTTTCCCTCGGCCCGGATATCTTTTATATCCAGATAAAGGATCCCTTTTTGATAGGAGAAGGCGAAGCTCCCGATCTCGACCGTGCCGCCGGCGAGCCTGCTCAGCACGTAGGAGCCCACTGCCGGAAGGTTCCCCCACAGGAGGAGAAGGCCTATCGTGAGGAGGCAGACCAGGGATATGAAGACATAGAGCAGTTTTTTCATGATCCTGTGCGCGCCAGGGCGAATACCGCGACATCCCCGGCCTTTTCTTTTTTCAGGGCCTGTGCCGCTTCCTTCATAGTATAACCAGTGGTGAAGAGGTCGTCGACGAGAAGCACCCTTTTACCTTCTATACACGCTCTATCGAGTACGGAGAAAACTCCTTTTATGTTTTTACGCCTCTCGGTCTTCGAGAGGCTGTATTGATCCAGGGTCTCCTGTGTTTTCACGAGTATCCCGGGCGCCACGGGCAGACCGGTGATGCGGGAGATTTCTTCACCTATGACGAAGGATTGATTAAAACCCCTTGCCTTAAGCCGCTTTTCCGTGACCGGGATCGGAATGATGGTGTCGAATCTGCCTGAAAAAGAGGCGACCTTATCTTTTATGAGCGCCACGAGAAGTCTTCCCACGTCTTTTCTTTTCTCGAATTTGAAAGAATGGAGTGCATCCCTGAGCCTGTTCTCGAAGTAGAACCCGTAAAAGCCTTCCTGAAACCCCCTCTTATGAGTGATACATTCTCCGCACACGGCTCTCGTGCCCATCCACCTTCCACAGACAGGGCATGTGGAAGCCTCTTCCACTACCCGGAAGCCCTCAACGCACTCCCGGCAAAGCACGCTCCCGTGGGCGCCGCATCCTCCGCATTTCAGGGGGTAAAGGATATCAAGGAGAAGGCGGAGAACATCAGGCACCGTCCCGGTCCGGTATTATTGCGAGGGCAGGGGCGGGAAGGGGGAGTCGGACGAGATCTTCATTATAAGATCTGACCTCCCTGGGCCCAGTCTTCGCGTTCGGAGAGCATTCGTATTTCCGCTGAATCGGTGGAGAGAAACTCTTCTCTCTTCACGCTGATCGTGTTCCAGCTCAGGCAGCTTTCGCAGAAATCGGACCATTCTTCTTTCACGGACTGGCAGTTGTTGCAGGTAAAGGGGATATAGATATGCTTCATGGGAAAGGCCGTCCGGAACTCCTCGACCGCCCTATCCATCGTTCCGCGATGGATGTAAGCTTCAGCCATTGCCCGGTGAAGGCCGCGGAACTCCTGCCCCTCTCCCAGGAGGAGGTTCAGGGTGTCGATGGCCTCGTCGATCATTTCAAGTCTCAGGCAGAGCCTTGCGTAGAGAAAGGAGGTGAGGTGGTTTTTCGGCGAAAGATCGAGGATTCTCCGGTAGATTTTCAGGATTACGCCCGGATCGCCCCGGTCTATATAGAGGTCTTCCATCTTGAGGAGGAATACCATGTGACCTGTCTTCGCCCAGCCCCGTGCATAGACCCTGGCCGCGTCGTTAGCCTTGCTCATGCATTTATAGGTTTCGGCGAGAAGGATATAGGCGGGGACAAAACGCTTGTCCTCATTGATCATCTCTTTGAGTTCTGTGGTGATCTCCTCATAGGAGTTGGTATCTTTTTTATTGAAAACGGTCCGGGCCATCTCGTACCTGATGCCCATGAGCCTTCTTTTTTCATCGTCGGTTTTGATGAATTTCTGAATCCTTTTCTCCACATCCATGGCCTGGGCCCAGTCTTTCCGCAAGAGATAAAAATCGCGGAGAAGGCCCAGTGCTTCGAGGTTCGATTCATTGAGACCGATAATCTCCCTGAGTCCCTCCTCTACTTTTGCCATGTTCTTCATCGCAAGCCGGGCTTTTACGGTCCTCAAAAGCAGGGCCTCCTGCTTTCCCATGTGGACCTGGCCCGAAGTGAGGGTTTCCACTGCCTTGCCGTAGTCCTTCATGGAAGAGTACATGTCCGCCAGTACGAGATAAGGCTCCTCCATTTCGGGGCCTCTTTTGACGAGGCGGTCGAGGCTCTCTATCGCCTTTTCCCTGTCCCCTTTAAGCTCGTAGGTTCTTGCTTTTTCAATTATTTCACGGTACTCGGTCCTCTTCTTATCTTTGCCCCGCTCCCGCCATTTCCCGAAAGAGGACCTGATGTCCTGGAAAAAGCCGAAAATTATCGATACGCCGATACCCAGCAGAAAGGAGAGAGATACGAAATAGGCTACGCTGTCTTCGTAATATTTTCCGAATCCTACATAAAATCTTACGTTATCCGGGTTGAGATGGGAGACGCCCAGGTAGACGATGAAGAACAGCAAAAAGAGAAAGAAGAATAACTTATATTTCACCTACACTCCCCGCCTTTCAGCTCCCTTTTCTTCCATCTGTCTCTTGCACGTAATACAATACCTCGCTACAGGATTTGCTTCAAGCCTTTTCTCGTTTATCTTCTCCTCGCATTCTTCGCAGACGCCGTAGGCGCCGTGAGCGATCTTGTCGAGGGAGCTGTCGATATCCTTGAGAAGATGAAGGTCATTATCACTGATACTCATGAGAATATCAGACGTATATGAATTGCTTGCGGCATCGGCCATGTCCTGAATCCCGTCCGTCCCGAGAGAGTAGGAATCTTCTTTCAGTTTCCTCGCCTTATTCAGGATCTCCGCCCGCATCTTCAGCAGTCTTTTTTTGAAATACTCAAGTTTCTCGTTCTCCATTTTCCACCTCTGGTTGCGTATTTTCGCGCTCTATCCGGAACCTTTTTGCCTCGATCCACAGGCTCTCGAGGTCATAGAGCTCCCTTAGCTGTTCAAGAAAGATATGAATGATAACATTTTGGTAATCAATTATCACCCATCTTCCCTGTTCCCGCCCTTCCACCGAGTAGGCCTTGATGCCGGCCTCTTTCATCCCCTTCTCCACGTTTTCGAGAATGGTCCTCACGTGCCTTTCGCTGGTGCCGCTCGTAATTACAAAAAAGTCGGCAATATCCGTGAGGCCCGACAGCTCTATCACCGCGATATCGAGCGCCTTTTTTTCATCCGCCAGCCTTCCTGCGAGCATTGCCTTTTCTTTAGTTTCCACTATATTTTATATAGCCCCCTTTCTTTTATGAATCTTTCAACTCTATCGGGTACGAGATACCGGATCGATTCCTCCCGAAGCGATGCCTCCCGGATACGGGTGGAGGAGATGTCGAGCTGGGTCACGCGATGGAACAGTATACGTTTCCCCGATATATGATGAAGGGTGGTATCGTCGATCCGTGTCACTTCCCTCCTTATCGCCTCCGGCAGGATTTCAGCCCCCCACTCCCTGCATTCCGTGGGCCTGAGCATGACGACGAAGTGGGCATGAAAAAAAAGCTCCTCATATCGTCGCCACGTATCTACCTCCAGAAAGGCGTCAAGCCCCAGGATAAAATAGATCTCCCCATATCTTTTTTCAAAGGTTTCTATGGTATCTATGGAATAGGAGATGCCGCCCCTCTTGATCTCCAGTTCCGACAGGCGTAGGAAAGGGTTATTTCTCACCGCCAGCTTGAGCATCTCGACTCTCTGGTCTATATGAGCGATCTTTTTATCTCTCTTATGGGGCGGCATGGGGGCGGGCACGAAAAAGACCCTTTCAAGACCCAGGGACTCCCTGATCTCCTCGGCTGCCCTGAGATGTCCTATGTGAACGGGGTCGAAGGTGCCGCCGAATATGCCGATCGCCATTATATCCTCAACTGTCCTTCACCAAGACCTATAAACTTTGTGACCGTCAGCTCTTCAAGCCCCATGGGTCCGAAGGCATGAAGCTTGGTCGTGCTGATGCCCATTTCCGCGCCGAGTCCCAATTGGAAGCCGTCGTTCAGCCTGGTCGACGCATTGACGAGGACAAGGGAGGAGTTGACCTCGTGGACGAACTTCCATGCATTGCCGTAATCGGAGGTGACGATCGCCTCCGTATGGTCCGAGCCGTATTTCCTTATATGGGCGATCGCGTCGTCCATGTCTTTCACCACCTTGACCGCAAGCACGAGATCGAGATATTCTTCGTACCAGTCTTCTTCCGTCGCCTCGGCAAGGTCGGTTAGAATGGCCCTTGTCTTTTCACATCCCTTGAGGACCACGCCCTTTTCTTCGAAAAGGCGCGCCATGGGGGGGAGGAATTCGGGCGCGATCGCTTCATGGACGAGGAGGGTCTCCATGGCGTTGCACGTGGCGGGCTTCTGTATCTTTGCGTTGAGGCAGATCTGGAGGGCCATCTCCGGCTCCGCGTGGGCGTCCACGAAGGTATGACACACCCCTTTGTAGTGCTTCAGCACGGGGATGTGGGACTCCTTGACCACGCTCCTGATAAGGGCCTCTCCGCCCCTCGGTATGACAAGGTCGATCTCTTCGTCCATCTTGAGGAGGTCGTAGATATAATTCCTGTCACCCGTGGCCACGAGCAGGGCCACGTCCGTGGAAATCCCCGTCTCGGTCAGGGCCTCGGAAATAAGGCGTGCCAGGGCCGCATTCGAATGATGCGCCTCGGAGCCTCCCTTCAATATCACGCAGTTGCCGCTCTTAAGGCACAACGAAAAAGCCTCCACCGTGACATTGGGGCGGGATTCGTAGATCACGAGGATTACGCCGATGGGGATTCTCATCCTGCCGACCCGCATCCCGTTCGGCCGCTTCCACATCTTTACGATCTCACCCACCGGGTCGGGAAGGGCTGCCACATCGGCGAGACTCGCCGCCATCTCCGCAATGATCTTCTCATCGATGCGGAGCCGGTCGATCATGCTCTTCTGCAGGCCCGATGCTTCCGCCTCTGCGATATCTTTCTTGTTCTCCTCGAAAAGGTACGCTTTTTTCTCCAGTATCTTCTTTTTCAAGGCAAGGAGTGCTTGGTCCTTCTGTGCCGTCGGGAGGTGGGCGCACACGTGGGATGCCCGTTTCGCGGCCGATGCAAGTTCAAGGGGCTTCATAAGATCACCATATTGTCCCGGTGAATCACTTCCGCCGTGGTATATTTATCGCCGAGTTTCTTTTCGATCTCGCCGCTTTTCATTCCTTTGATCTTCTGCATGTCCGATGAGGAGTAATTGGTGATGCCCCTGGCGATCACTTCGCCTTTGAGGTTGCCCACCTCGATGCATTCGCCGCGCCTGAAATCGCCTTCCGCTTTCACGACCCCGGTAGGCAATAAGCTCCTCCCGTTATGGAGGATGGCCTGCTCGGCGCCTTCATCGACCAGTACTTCCCCTTTAGGCTTGAAGGCGAAGGCGGTCCACCACTTGCTCCTCGCGAGTTTCCTCTCGGGGAGGAAGAGGGTGCCCACATCCGCGCCTTTAATCACCTGGACGATGACGTCTTTCACATCGCCGCTCACGATCCTCGTCGAGATGCCGTAATTGCCCGCCTTTTTTGCGGCTTCGAGCTTGCTTACCATGCCGCCGATGCTTTTTTCGCTGTGGGTCCCATCGGCGAGCTTCTCTATGTCGTTATCTATCTTCTTCACTACCTTTATCATCCGCGCGCCCGCGTGCTTTGTCGGGTCTTTATCGAAAAGGCCTTCCACGTCGGAAAGGAGCAGGAGGAGGTCCGCGCTGCATATCTGGGCGATCAGGGCGGAAAGGTTATCGTTGTCGCCGAACTTTATCTCCGTGAAGGAGAGGGCGTCATTTTCATTGATTATGGGTATGGTATTGAGGCCGATAAGGGAGTTTAAGGTGTTGGTCAGGTTGAGGCACCGTACCTTGCTCTTTATATCCTCGTGGGTCATCAGTATCTGACCCACCCGCATCTTCTCCCTTTCGAAAGTCTCCCGGTACATCTTCATGAGGACCACCTGTCCAATGGATGCCAGGGCCTGCCTTTTCTCGATCTCCTTCGGTCTTTTTTTGAGGTTGAGGCTCTCCATCCCGCAGGCAACGGCGCCGCTCGTGACGACGGCCACCTCTATCCCCATATCCTTTACCGCTTTCACCTGCCGGGCGATGCTTTCCATCTTGCCCATGGAGACCTTCTTTTCCTTATCGAGCAGGACGGAAGTGCCGATCTTCACTACAACCCTTTTTATGTTCTCAGCCATCCACGTTCCTCGGTGCACCTTTCTTTCTGACGACGGTTTTCAGCGCCTCGATACCCGTTCCCTCGAGAGCGCTCACCTTCATCACTTCTTCTCCCCTGACCGCAAGGTCCTTTTCCCATTTCACGAGGTCCTGGGCCGGAACGAGATCTATCTTATTAAGGACTACTATCCTTTTTTTATCCGCCATGGCGGCCTTGTAAGTTGAAAGCTCGTGAAGGAGCACCTCGTAATCCCCCAGTGGATCGGGCGACGAGGTATCGAGAAGGAGCAGCAGCATCCCCGTCCTCTCGATATGTTTCAGGAATGTAATACCTAAACCCCTGCCCTGTGAAGCCCCTCCCACAAGTCCCGGGATGTCGGCGATCACTACTACCTCGTCCTCTTCTCGATAGACGCCGAGGTTCGGGGTGAGGGTGGTGAAGGGATAATCTCCGGTTTTTGGCTTCGCGTCGGTAAGTTTTGCGATGAGTGTCGACTTTCCTGCATTGGGAAGACCGGCGATACCCACATCGGCAAGAAGCTTGAGGACCAGGTTGAGGTCTTTCGCCTCGCCCTCCTCGCCATACTGAAATTGCGAGGGCGCCCTCTTGGTGGGGGTGGCGAAATGGGCATTGCCCTTTCCTCCCCTGCCGCCACGGGCGATGATAAACACCTCGCCGTCTTTGGTGACGTCGCAAAGAGTCACGCCGGCATCATCCGCTACGATGGTGCCTAAAGGTACGGAGATGGTAATATCCTTCCCGTCCCGCCCCTTTTTATTTCTCCCGCTTCCGTTTTTGCCATGTTCTGCTCGGTAAATCCGTTTGTATCTGAAATCCAGGAGGCTCGTAAGGTTCGATTTGCCCGCGATGACTACATCTCCCCCTTTCCCGCCGTCTCCTCCGTCGGGGCCGCCTCTGGGGACGAACTTTTCTCTTCTGAAGCTCGACGCCCCCCGGCCTCCGTTGCCTGCCTCTACGTGAATACGCGCTTCATCGACAAATTTCATTCATTAGGGTAAACATTCGCCCTCTTCCGGTCTTCCCCGAAAGAGTCGAATTTCACCACACCGTCGATCAGTGCGAAAAGGGTAAAGTCTCTGCCCATGCCCACGTTCTTACCCGGATGTATTTTTGTGCCGTGCTGCCTTACGATGATGCTTCCCGCCCTTATCGCTTGGCCCGCGTGGATCTTTACGCCGAGTCTCTGACCGCTCGAGTCCCTTCCGTTCCTTGAGCTTCCGCCTGCTTTCTTATGCGCCATGAGCTGCCTCCATCACTATCTTTTCTACGAATAATTCGGTATACGGCTGGCGATGACCGATTTTCTTCTTGTAGTCTTTCCTTCTTTTGTACTTGAAGGTCGTGACCTTCCTGGCCTTGCCGTGGGAGAGGACCTTTCCGTGAACGTAGGCGCCTTCAACATAAGGGCTGCCGATAAGGGTCTCCTCACCGTTATTTACCGCGAGGACTTCTCGTATATCAACCTCTTCTCCTTCCGCGATGGCGAATTTCTCGAGTTTGATTTTCATGCCTTCCGCTATCCGGTACTGCTTGCCTCCACTCTTGATAATGGCGTACATCATAATGAACTCCTTCCTTTATTTTAAAAAAAGTACATATAACACATTTCAAAAAAAAGCTACATATAATACATACATAGGGCCTGAAAGTCAAGAAAGAAGTGCGTCGAAAGATGGGTCGGGATTATGGGAGGCGGAGGCCTTTAGTATATATGGCCGGAAGAAGCCCAAGCCATTGACATTATTCGGGATGGTGCGCATAGATGAGACAAGCGCCATTGAGGGCAATCGAGAGGAGGCACGTCATGACTGAGGAACAGGTCTTGAAGTCTGCCCGCGACACGGGGATGAAATTCATCAAGCTCTGGTTCACCGACATATTGGGCATTGCCAAGAGCTTCTCCATTACCGTCGATGAGCTGGAGGGGGCCCTCGCGGAGGGCATGGGGTTCGACGGCTCTTCGATCCAGGGGTTTGCGCGGATCGACGAGAGCGATATGATCGCGAAACCCGATCCCGCCACCTTTACCGTCCTTCCCTGGAGGCACTCGGAGGGGACGTCCGTGGGGAAGATGTTCTGCGATATCCTCGAGCCCGACGGCACCCCGTATAAAGGGGACCCGCGCTATGTGCTCAAAAGGAACCTGAAGATCGCCGCGGACATGGGCTTCACCTTTTACGTGGGGCCGGAGCTCGAATACTTCTATTTCAAGTCCGATCAGGGCACGGAGATCCTGGATAAGGGGGGTTACTTCGACCTCACCACCCTCGACGAGGCCATGGACTTAAGGAGGGACACGATCCTCACCCTTGAGGAGATGGGCATAAAGGTGGAATATTCCCATCATGAGGTGGCCCCGTCCCAGCACGAGATAGACCTGAGGTATACGGACGCCCTGGCCATGGCGGATAACACGATTACCTACAGGATCGTGGTAAAGGAAGTGGCGCGGGAGTATGGGGTATACGCCACTTTTATGCCCAAGCCCATGTTCGGCGTGAACGGAAGCGGCATGCACGTCCACCAGTCCCTTTTCAAGGGAAAGAAGAATGCCTTTTATGATGCGAAGGACAAGTATTACCTCTCGAACATCGGGAAATGGTATATCGCGGGGCTCCTCAAGCACGCCCGGGAGATTACGCTCCTCACGAGCCAATGGGTAAATTCCTATAAACGGCTCGTGCCCGGCTATGAAGCGCCGGTTTATGTGGCCTGGGCGCGCAGAAACAGGTCCACCCTCGTGAGGGTGCCCCTCTATAAGCCGGGTAAAGAAAACGCCACACGGGCGGAGTACCGGAGCCCGGACCCCGCGGCCAATCCCTACTTTGCCTTCGCTGCCATGCTGCGGGCGGGCCTGGAGGGAATAAAGAACAAGTATCCCCTGCCTCAGCCCATCGAGGAAGACGTGTATGATATGACGGATTCGCGCAGGAAGGAGCTTATGATAGGCTCTTTGCCCGGCAGCCTCTCTGAGGCCATCGAGGAGGCGGAGAAGAGCCCCCTCATCAGGGAGACCCTGGGAGACCACGTATTCGAGAAGCTCATGGAAAACAAACGGATAGAGTGGGACCGTTTCAGGACCCACGTCTCGAAATACGAGGTAGACAACTACCTGCCGATCCTGTAGAATGACTGATTGGCGGATTCCCGGAAGAGGGTTATGGCCTTCCGGCTCCCGAAAAATACCCTTAAGAGACTGAAGAAGTCTCATTGTGAGGCCCGATGATCGTAAGAAACATGACCGACCCCGAAGTGCTCGCCACCACCTACGTAGCCCACCGCGGCGCAATGGCCAGGATGATCATGACCAGCCAGTTCCTTAAATCAATGGAATTTCTCGCCTATGCCATGCTCCCTCCCGGCAACGCGATCGACGAGCACGTGGATGAAGTGGAGGAGATATACTTCGTCTTAAACGGCGGCGGAATAATGAAAGTGGGCGCCGAGGAAAGGGAAGTAAAAGAAGGCGACGCGATATGGCTCCCCGCAGGCGAGCCGCACGGGCTCAAGAATGATAAAGAGAATATGATGGTGATACTAGTAGTAGCCGCCTACCCCGATTAACGAGGGGCTGAATTCTTCCGCATCTCCGCGTTGGCTGCGTCGTGGCACGGTTCGACGTATTAAAAATACGCCTTCACCATGCTCCTCCTTGCCGCCTTGATATGCGAAAGACTTCAGCCCCTCGTGGGCACCAGGCTGGATTCTTCCGCAGCCCTGCGTTGCCCGCGTCGTCGCTCTCCTTGACGTATGAGAAATACGCCTGCGTCGGCTCCTCCTAATCGCCTTGTTCTGCGAAAGACTGCAGCCTGGCTTGGCAGATTATTAAATGCTAAGCCATAATGGCAAAGATATACAAGTAGGTGGAAGTTAAGATCTTCCGAACGGCTCCGGAAGGTTTGAACTTCCACCTTACCGCACTGCGTACAGGTCGTAATGGACGTCCAGGCGGTCGAGATTTACCTCCCCTATGCCGAGGCATTGGAGGCGGTTGAGCCACTGGTATTCGGGGTGGGCGGTCTGGAAGCGCGGGACCGTGCGGAGCTGCACGGTGTGGGGCGGCTCGCCTTTGAGGAACTTCTCGTACGCGTCCTCACCCATGTCTCCCATGCCTGAATAAGGTGCATATATGAGGGCGCCGTCATGGGTCTCGATTGTGACGTGGACGTCGAGTATGGCTATCCCGTCCCTGCGGATGGTGAGCCAATCGGCCCCCAGAGGGCGGAGTATGCCCCGGAGCCTCGGTCCGCCGATCTCTCCTCCCGTGATATAGAGATTGACCCTGATGCCCTCCGGTACCGGGCCTATCACCTCCGGCGGGTTCATGGTCACGGAATAGGAAAAAAGGTGCTCCAAATAATAGTCGAACATGTCATCCTCCAATTGGTTTCTTGTGGTTTCTCGCGCGGCGCAAGGATAAATGCTTGCACCGCACCGCTTCCCCCGTGAGGGCCTGATGAGAATGTAAGCACGGTTCTGCGGGACGCAATGTTCGGGATTAAGGCGCAGATATACGCCGGGGGCGCTGACTGTTTGGGTGGCCTTCTCTTTCTTTACAGCCCTATCGGGGTTATCTGATATTTGAACCCATATCCTGCGGCTTTGACTTTTTCTTCTACGGCTTTTCTTATTTTTCCATAGTCGAAGGTGTAGGAGTATTTCTTACCGAAGAGGGTACTCTGCTCTTCTATGGTGCCCTCACTGCCCCCGAAGCCGGTTTTGTAGGTCTCTTTTTTGAAGCCGAAGCCGCTTTCTTCTCCTGAGGAGAAGCCGGAGCCTGACTCTTTGAGCATTTCGGTGAAGCGGACTTCTTTTTTTGTCTCATCGATCCGGTATTTTGCGATATAGGCGAGTTTCTTCTTGGAGAGGAACGATTTTCGTTCTGCTACCGTATATTCCGCACTGATAATACCCTTTTTCTCGGAAAATTCGGCCTGAAGGCCGGCGAATACCTGTTGTATCTCTTCTTGCAGGCTCATGATCTCCTCCTTATGCTTTGAGATAGATGCGGGACTTTCTGTAAAGGCCGTGGAGCTGTTTCATCATATTTTCCCGCTCTTCGGGGGTGGTTTCCCTGACCCGTTTGGCGGGGGTGCCCATGACGAGCGAATTGGGCGGGACATCCATGCCGGGCGGGACGAGGCTTCCGGCGGCGACTATGGAGCCTGTGCCTATGACGGCTCCGTCGAGTACGATCGCCCCAATCCCAATAAGAGATCGGGCCCCTATGAGGGCGCCGTGGATGATCGCGCCGTGGCTTATCAGCGCCTCTTCTTCTAAAATGGCTGATTGATTTTCAGGGGCCTCGATGAGGGCGAGGTCGAGGACTGCGGCCCTCTCCCCTACGCGGATGAGGTCGCTGTCCGCCCGGAGTACCGCGCCGGGCCAGATGGACGCGCCTGCGGCAATCGAGACGTTCCCGATGATACGGGCCGATATATCGACGTAAGCTTTTTCATGAATTACAGGGGTGGCGCCGCCGAAGGGCGTGATATAGCCTCCTCTTGTCATAGGTTCCTCCTATTCGCCGTACTCGTCAAGGTAGCGCTCGATATAATCGGCGACCCTGACGGCGGGTTGGTAGACGCCGAAATGGCCTTCACAGAGTACATCGGCCTTGAGGGCGAGGAGTTTCTCCATTGATTCCCGGTATTGGCGGAGATCGGAGCCGAAATCTTTCATGAAAGGTCCGTGGATGTCCTGGCCGAAAAGCACCCTCTTGCCGCCTATGTCCAGATAGACGGACATGGAGCCCGGGGTGTGGCCGGGGGTGTGGAGACAGACGATGTCATGGTCGCAGACGGAAAGGTGCTCTTCCTCCTTGGCAAACTTGATGTCCACCGGCAGGGGTTTGAAATTAATATTATAGTAGAAGGCGGCGGTCATCCTCTGGTCGCCCCGCTCTACCACCCGGGCGTCGAGGTCGTGCATCACGATTTGGGGCCCGTATTTCTCTTTGAAAAAGTGGGCGCCGCCCACATGGTCTATGTGGCAATGGGTGAGGATGAGGGTGGAGATCTTCCCCGGGTCGAAACCTAAATTCTTAATATTCGATACGATCCGGTCAAAGCCGGGACCGGCCCCCGCGTCAACGAGCACCAGGTCCCCTGCATCGATCAGATAAACCGAGCAATCCCGGGAATCGGATAAGTCGGAGCTTCCTACTATATACACCTTTTCCGTTACTTCCTTTGCCTTCATAGGCTACCTCCTGTCTTATAAAAAGGATGATATCATTTTTTCAAACTTAAGACTATATTCGGTTCCGCGCCCCGGGACTAGACTTCGTGCCCTTCAATTTCGCTAAACCTTGACACCCTCTCTCCTCTTTCGTATGATCTACGAAGCAGTCGCGCATGACGCGAGGAGGGCAGACCATGAAGCGGACCAGGAGGGAATTTCTGAAAGATGTGATGGTGGCAGGCTCGTCCGGTATGCTTTTATGCAGCGCGCCCGGCCTTCTCCGGAAGGTGAAGGCGGACGGCAGTGAAGGTATCGATGGGGAGACGAGGAGATATACGTACTGCGACGGGTGTAACCATGTGCCGAAATGCGGCATTACCTATTTCACGAGGGGTTCCGTCATTACAAGGGTCGAGTCGAGACGGGATTTCAATTATCCCGCCAATACCCTCTGCTCCAAGGGATATGCCCAGCTTCAGGAGCAGTACCACCCGGAAAGGCTCCGTTTTCCCCTGAAGCGGACTACGCCCAAGGGAGAGCCGCCGAAATGGGTGCGTGTCTCCTGGGATGAGGCCCTTCGTACCATCGGCGCAAGGCTCAAGGAGATCAAGGCGAAGCACGGCGCGGATAAGGTCCTTTTCTATACGGGCGACCCCAAGGAGATGCGGCCGCCCCTCCAGAGACTCGCCTATTCCTTCGGCTCGCCCAACTTCGGGACCGAGAGCTCCACGTGCTCCAGGTCCGTCGGTCTCGGGGGGATGCTTCTCTATGGAGAGACGGCGGCGGGAAATGCTCCCTCCAAAGATACGAAGAACTGCTTCATCTGGGGCGTGAACCAGTCTTATTCGGGCGCCACCGCCATGAAAGGGCTCATTAAATCCAAAGAGTCCGGGGTGCGCTACTTCGTGGTCGACCCCAGGAAGACCCCCATGGTCCGTACCCTTGAAGGCGTTCATCTCCCCTTGAGGCCAGGTACGGACGGCGCCCTTGCCCTCGCCATGATGAACGTGGTGATCGAAGAAGGCCTTTACGACAAAGAATTTGTCACCCAATGGGTCCACGGCTTCGAAGAGCTCAAGGAGTACGTGAAGTCCTTTACCCCGGAGAAGGCGGCATCGATCACGGGGGTAAAGGCGGATGCGATCAGGGAGGGGGCCCGCGCTTTTGCCAAGGGGCCCACCACGGTCATGATAAGCGCCTCCCCGGTGGTCCATCACAGCAACGGAAATCAGAACGTGAGGGCTGTCCTCACCCTCGTGGCCATCACGGGTAACCTCGACAGGCCGGGAGGCGTAGCCATACCGCCCACGCCTGCCCTTCCCCCCGACTGGATCGGCCATCCCGTCTTCTGCAGGCGCGCCGACCTTCTTCCCCGCTTCGTGGCGAACCGCGCCGACCGTGACTTTTACCCTGTATGGGCCGAGATGATCCCGGAGATCCAGGTGAACAATCTCCCGGAATATGTGGAAAAAGGCCGCATCCGCGCCATGCTCCTCTTCGGCGGGAATGCGAAGATGTGGCCCCAGCCCGACCTCTACCAGAAGGCCTTGTCCCGCCTCGATTTTAGCGTGGCCGCCGATTTCTTCTACCGGCCCTGGACCCACGACTTTCTCGATATCATACTGCCCGCGGCAACCTGCTTCGAGAGGCTCGCGCCGGTCGCAACCTTCGGACGAAGCGTCTATCAGCGCCAGCCCGTCCCACCCCTCGGGGAGGCGCGTGAAGACTGGCAGATCATCGCCGATATCGCGACCGCCTCAGGCTGCGGCGATGCCTTTTCCAATGGGAACCTCGAAGCGGTCATCGATGAATACCTGAAGCCCGCGGGCCTCACCGTGGCGCAGCTCAGGAGCGCGCCGGGCGCAATGATGACCGTGCCCGCCCCGAAACCGCCGAAATCAAAGAAATATGCATCGGGAGACCTTCGGAAAGACAAGCTGCCCGGCTTCAATACTCCCACGGGAAAGGTGGAGGTTTTCTCTACGATCCTCAAGAAACACGGCTTCGACCCTCTTCCTGTCTACAAGGAGCCCGTGGAGAGCCCCGCGAGCCGTCCCGATATGGCGAAGAAGTATCCCCTCGTCCTCATGACCGGGGCCCGGATTCCCTTTTTCACCCACAGCAAATGGCGCGATGTGCCGTGGGTGAGCGATTTTCAGCCCGAGCCCGTGGTCAATCTCAACCCCGGCGACGCCGCGGCCCGGGCGATTAGGGAAGGCGACAAAGTGGTGCTGGAGAACGCCCACGGCGCCATCACGATTAAGGCCCACCTTACGGAGATGGTGAGCGCGGGCATGGTCGACATGTTCCACGGCTGGCCCAGCCAGGACGTGAATGTGATGGTTACCCGGAATTTCGATCCCATCTCGGGGTTTCCCCCTTATAAATCGGGACTCTGTAACGTGAGAAAGGCATAAATGGCGCATCAGGGAGGGATAGTATGGCCTCATATATAATGGTGATAAAGACGAACATGTGCACCGGGTGTCAGACGTGCTCGGTGGCGTGTAAAATGGAAAATCTGACCATGCCGGGGTGTGACCGCACTGTGATACGAGAGCGCGTCGATGCCACGTGGGAAGTGGGGATGTGCATGCAGTGCGAGAACCCCCCGTGCGTTCCCCCCTGCCCGGTGCAGGCAACCTTTAAGAACGACAAAGGCATCATCGTAGTGGATCAGGACAAGTGCATCGGCTGCGGCAGGTGCATCGAGGCGTGCCCTTACGGGGCGCGCCATATGAACCCGGAGAAGGGCTATTTCACGCCCCCTCTTCCTTATGAAGGCGCCGCAGCAAAGGCGCGGGAGACCCATCGCCGCCACGTCTCCGGCAAGGTGGATAAGTGCGACTGGTGCCTCCACAGGGTGAGCGCGAAGAAGCCGCCCATGTGCGTGGAGGCGTGCACTACTCTCGCCCGCGTGTTCGGCGACTCCGACGATCCGAAGTCCGAGGTCGCGCGGCTCCTGAAGACAGGCGCAAAACCTTTGAAGCCGGAGCTGGGGACAAAACCGAAAGTCTATTATGTCTGAATGGTCGGATAACCTGCGCGATTGCCTGACCATCTCTTCCTCCCTCTACGGCGCCCTCGCCACCTCCTTTTATAGCGAGCCGACCCGTAAGGCCTTGACCCGCATGAGGGAAGAGCTCATTGATCTATCGCATATGAAAGCAATATGGGATGAGCCCGGGGTGTGGGAAAAGGCGGAAAAGCTGGAGGAGGCCCTCGTCCATTTGAAGCTCAAGGAGGGGGCCAGGGATTATGCGGCCCTTTTCGCCGGGGGAAAGGAAGGCTCCTTATGTCCGTCCGAGTCATCCTATCTCGAGCACACCCTCTATGGAGCCGCAACCCGTGAAATAATGGAAATATATAAAAAGGGGGGTTTCGAGAAGGAGCAGGCCTTCAAAGAGCCCGACGATCATGTGGCCGTTGAATTCGCTTTCCGTTTTCTCTCGGGCCTCGATCTCTCGGAGAGGATGGGCCTTTATGAGCGTGAATTTGAGCCCATCGTCAAGGAATTGAAAGAGGAGCAGGCATTCGTGAGGGACCACCTCGCAATCTGGATCCCCCTGTTTGCCACGCATATCGAAAAAACAGCGGAGACGTCATTTTTCAAGGCGGCCGCTTCTTTGGCGGAAGCCCTGGTACGAGCCGATCTGAAGCTCCACGAGGCGATGCTCAGCTCGTAAGACGGCCGGGGGCTCGTCAGCTTTTCTTGAATTCCCCGGGTATCGGCTTTGCCTCGAAATGGGCGGCGAAGCCTTTTTGTTTCGCCTTCCACCAGCCTTTCAATCCTTCCTGCTGGGTCACGAAATCAGCGGCGCTGGTCGCCACGGGTCCGGATTCGATGGCCTCGATCTGCCATTTGTAAGAGGCGAGGTAGCGGGTGGCCCGCTTCAGCGCCTCTTCCTGGGAAGGCTCCACGATCCAAAAGTGGACGTGGGCGCTCTCCACTTTGGTGACCATGGGGTTGTCAGGCAGGGGGGTTACGGATATTTTAATAAAATAGGTGTCCAAAGCAGCTCCTTTTTAAGGCGGTCAGGCCGCCGATGTAAGACACTTTTTATACCACAGCCCGCCTTCTTCGTCCAGCAGTGTAAGAGCACAGGGTGTTGGAGAGGATTTGGGGCGTTTCATGCCGTAAATTGTTGATTTATCGACGATAGTTTATCTGGTGATTTATTTTTGTTGATGGCCACCGGCGCGAACTGAAAAGCCCATCTCCGCCGCCCTGGTTCGCTCGAGCCCTCGGACTTGCCGCCCGCAGGCGCAGATCCTATCTTTTTGGTTTGATTAGAGGGTGCGGGTACCCGGCCACAGTGCAACTTGTACCTCTTGGGAGGGGGCTACGGTCCTGCGATGCTCCCAGAGCAACGAATCTGAACTTTCCAGCCCGTGCGGCCGTCCAGTCAACCCGGCACTTTTATTCTTTTGTAATATGGATGCCGGAAAAAACTGTGCAGTTGAATTGGCCCGCAGCGTTCGCTGCGGGCTCTTGGTAAGCACGTTTCATTTAAAGAGAGTGTTGACCGCGCCTGGTGAAATTGTTTCGTTAGACACGAAAACGGTTATTGGGCCTATTTGTCTACGGGTCGCGCTTTAGCGCGCAGGTGAGGCAGCGGGGGCCGCTGCCGTATTCTATGGTGGCGTTGAGGGGGAGGAGAATGAACAAGCTGGCTTCTGATCTCCCGCGCCTTGTCAGGGAAGATCTCTTCCGTTTTCCTGCCCCCGTAGTCCAGGCAGAATTGTTTACCCTCCGGGGAAAGCCATTTAAGGGCATCCACCCACTCCGGCTCCATGGTCTGATCCTCGATACCGACGAGGGCGGTACGTAACTCTCCCCATTCGTTATATGCCTCCAGCCGACCCTGTTCCATAGCACCTCCATATCAAGATGTCATTGCCTTCCATGGCGGGGAAAATCAGTCTCTATTGTCTGCACTGGTGATCTCAATCGACTTCTCTATTTTCCCGGCAGGCAGGACCTGTTGTCAAGGATTTTACGCCCTGAAAGGTTTTTCATGTTCCTTGACACTTTTTCCCCCCCGGTTTATTATCAAGAAAAACGTGAGGAGGCAAGGGATGAAGATCAAATGGTTTGGTCATGCGGCGTTTAAGATTACGACCGATCAGGGCGTGAAGATCATTATCGATCCTTACCAGTCCGGGGCATTCGACGGGGCCCTTGCTTATGGAAAGATTACCGAGGAGGCGGATGTGGTGCTCACCAGCCACGATCATGATGACCATAATTATGTAGACGATATCAAAGGTAATTTCCTGCGCATCG